>CAZJNP010000398.1:0-3501 GCA_964547355.1 uncultured Calditrichaceae bacterium | reverse complement strand
AAAATAAAAAAGATTACGGTACAGGCTAACATACCACAGGTAATGACTAACACCGCATTCATGGCGGTGACCCTAGCCACCTGCCGAATCTTGCGGGGCTTCAGCCCAACCCTTACGGGCTAAAGCCCTCAGAATGTGTGCGGTTGGTGCCGCTTCTAAAAACAGAAAACTCAAAATGAACGGCTTAGGAATTCCTCATGAGAGGACTGTGGTAAATTTTTTAGGGGGCATTCAGCAAATCCCCATTTCTCTTGCAACCATTTTGCTTTATTCCTATTTTAACATTTAGATTCACGCAAGGCTTTCATTACACAAAAGGCGTCGGATGCATCATGCGTTTGCTGAAACAGCTTAACGAAATGCTGGCCAGGTTCGAACAAGGACTGCTGGTTGCGATTGTCCTTTTTATGGTCGTTTTTGCTTTTGCACAGGTGGTACTGCGAAATGTGTTGGATCACAGTATGGGCTGGGGCGATATATTGCTGCGCCACCTGGTGTTGTGGGTGGGATTTATCGGCGCGTCCCTGGCCACCAAAGACGAACGCCACATTAATATCGATGTGTTTGGCCGGCTGTTGAAAGGGCGTGCAAAGTCCTTCGTACAGCTCGTGATTAATCTTTTTGCACTTTACATTACCTTACTGCTCATCCGCGCCTCCTATACGTTTGTCCTGAGCGAGCGCGAATA
Organism: uncultured Calditrichaceae bacterium; assembly: GCA_964547355.1. Lineage (GTDB taxonomy): Bacteria > Calditrichota > Calditrichia > Calditrichales > Calditrichaceae > CAZJNP01. The sequence goes on along the minus strand of CAZJNP010000398.1, from coordinate 2,813 downwards.
TGGTTCGGATTTATTTGCCGGTATTCCGGCCTGGTATTTTCAGATCATTATTCCGATCGGATTTTTGCTGATTGCGTTGCGTTTGCTCTTGTTATCCGTGGAAAAAGGACTGGCCTGTATAAAACCCGGGGAAAATAAAACATGAGCTGGTTGCTGGTCGCTATTGGATTAACCTTGCTGGCTCTGTTGGGGACGCCTCTTTTTATAATCATTTCGGCGATCGCCTTGCTGGCCTTCCATCTGGCGGAAATCGACTCCAGCGCCATGATCATCGAATTGTACCGTCTCGCATCCCAGCCGGTGCTTTTAGCTATCCCTTTGTTCACCTTTGCCGGATATTTGATGGCGGAGAGCAACGCCTCGCAGCGGCTGGTGCGTCTTTCCCGGGCGCTATTCGGATGGATGCCTGGCGGAGTGGCGATTGTAGCTTTGGTCTCATGCGCTGTTTTTACGGCCTTTACAGGCGCTTCCGGGGTGACGATCATCGCGCTGGGCGGTCTGCTGTATCCGATCCTTTTAAAGGAGAAATACGGCGAAACGTTTAGCTTAGGGCTACTCACCGCTTCCGGTAATCTGGGATTGCTCTTCCCGCCCAGTTTGCCGATTATCCTGTATGGGTTGGTGTCGCAGACAAGCATCGACGATTTATTCCTGGCCGGAATTCTTCCCGGAATTTTGATGGTCGCGCTACTTTCTGTGTTCAGTGTGGTGGTTTTCCGACGGAACCTGGGCACCCGGGAAGCCAAACCAACCAGCCCTCGCGAAATCCTGCAAGCTGTCCGGGAAGCGGCCTGGGAGATTCCCTTACCTGTGATTATTCTGGGCGGCATTTACGGCGGATTTTTCACCGCCACCGAGGCAGCGGCGGTTACCGCCTTCTACGTACTGGTGGTCGAGGTATTCATCTACCGGGATATTTCCCTGAAAAAAGATCTCGCACGCGTAGTGCGGGAAAGTATGGTGCTGGTCGGCGGTATTCTGGTCATTTTAGGTGCCGCACTTGGTTTAGCCAATTACCTGGTCGATGCCGAAGTGCCCATGCGGATTCTGGAGCAGATCAAAAGCGTCATCCAGACCCGGGTGGGATTTTTACTGCTGCTCAATGGTTTTCTGTTGATTATCGGCGCCATGATGGACATCTTTTCCGCTATTATGGTGGTCGTCCCTTTGATTATTCCCATTGCCGCCCATTTCGGGGTCGATCCCGTGCATCTGGGGATTATTTTCCTGGTGAATCTGGGCATCGGGTACTCTACGCCTCCGGTGGGTATGAATTTGTTTATCGCTTCCCTGCGGTTTGATCAGCCGGTATTAAAACTGTATGTGGCCTCCTTGCCGTTTTTGCTCATTTTACTGGTTGCCCTGGTAATTATTACCTTTGTCCCCGATTTGAGTTTGTGGTTGGTAAGATTATATCATTAACCCGGAATAAGCTTCCTGTTCAAAAATTAATAACCAACATTCACTGTCCAATATCCTTTTTCCCTTGATTATCAGCATAGAATTTGATGTGAGGTTGGCTCTTTAAATCAACAAAATTATTACCACAATTCTTAAGAATTAAACAGCCGATGTTACCGTCCGGATCAAAAACAGGACTCGTTTATTTATGTAACGCTTCGATTTTAGTAATCATTCGTAGATACTGATCAATTTGAGATCATGCTGAATCAAAAAAAAACAAAAAAATTGCGTGTGGATGCAACTTTTTATTATAAAGAACGTTATATACGCAAGCACTTTTTTAAACACCTCATAACACCTCCCTTAACAAGTAGAACTAAGAGCTGCCCGGAAGAGGGCAGCTCTTTTTTTTTGTCGGGATTAGCTTTATTTCAGTGCAGATACAGGGTGTGGTTTTGATGAATCAGGTGCCTAAGTCCGGTTTCGATAACGATCCGTGGGGTTCGGAGAAACTTTAAACAAAAAAAATGCGCGATTCCCGTAAAAAGATTGTGATGTAAGACATAACAATACGAAACGTTTCAGAATAAGAGGGCTTTGGGATTATTTTTTCTGTTTACTTGCTTATAATGAATTAAAGAGAACAATTCAGACAAGTGTCACTATTAGTAATGGATTTAAAACAATGAATAGATATTCATATTTACATCAGGCAGAGCTTGAATATATTGAAGAATTGTACAAAACGTTCAAAACCTCTCCGGAAACCTTAGATCCGGAATGGCGCAAGTTTTTTGACGGATTTGAGCTAGGGGTGTCTTCCGGAGGGAGCGGGGGAATAGAAACCGAGCATGTCCGGAAAGAAATGAAGGTGCTGAATCTTATCCACGGCTATCGCACCCGTGGTCATCTTTTCACCAAAACCAATCCGGTGCGCACGCGCCGGAAGTACAGGCCCACGCTGGATATCCGCAATTTTGGTCTTTTTGAAGATGACCTGGAGACCGTTTTCCAGGCCGGGGAAGAAATCGGAATAGGACCGGCTACACTCAGCACTATTATCGATCACCTGGAGACGACTTATTGCCGGTCGGTCGGCGTGGAGTACATGTTTATCCGCGTTCCGGAGCGCGTAAAATGGCTGCAAGAGCGCATGGAGTCTACACGGAATCTACCCAATTTTTCTGCGCAGGAAAAGCGGCGCATCTTGCAAAAGCTCAATCAGGCGGCGGTGTTCGAAAACTTTCTGCATTCCAAATATATCGGGCAGAAGCGATTTTCTCTGGCCGGAGGCGAAACTCTGATTCCGGGGCTGGATGCGGTCATCGAAAAAGGGGCAGAAATGGATATCCGGGAGCTGGTAATCGGCATGCCCCACCGCGGCCGGTTGAATGTGCTGACGGGTATTC
>CAZJNP010000397.1:0-3505 GCA_964547355.1 uncultured Calditrichaceae bacterium | reverse complement strand
GTCTCGGATATCCCACTCCTGTACAGAGAATTGGGCTTCAGATGTCTGAAACAGCAGGTAAGCGATAAATTTAGCGACCGTCTCCGGAGAAAACAGTTTTCCCTCTTTTTTTAGATTAAGAAATTTTTCCAGTGCCGGAAAAATTTCCGGTGCTGCTTCCCGCACATGATCCTGCATGGGCGTGTCCACCACACCCGGGCGTAGACTACCCACAATTATACCGTAAGCCTTCAACTCTTCCCTGAATACTTGATAAATCATATGCAATGCCGCTTTAGATGCGCAGTAAGCGCCCCATCCGGCGTATGCATTATGAGCCGCACCGGAAGAAATGTGTAAGATACGCGCGCCCTTTTCCAGCAAAGGAACCAACTTCTGGGTAAGAAAGAGCGCCCCCTCCACATTCACAGCCATATGATTGCGCCATTCCTGCACAGTGACTTCCAACAAAGGCTTTACCGGATCCAACACACCGGCGTTGTGTACAAGAAAACGGATCTTTCGGTTTTTCAACGCCGCTGCGATGGACGCTCTTCTCTCTTCCGTGGAAACATCCGCCGGAATAGCAAAAATACGCTCCGGAAAAGGAGCGGCGGTCTGCTGTAATTTTTCCGGACGCCGACCCACAATGTACACATCCATTTGATAGCGTTCCGCCAAACGATGCGCCAGGGCGCGACCGATGCCGCTGCCCCCTCCGGTGATTAAGGCAATATCACTCATTTTTTATTTGCTTCCAATAAAATAATTATTTGTTAATTTGAATGTCGCCCCGGATGATGATCTGCGGTGCTTCCAAAACGGCTGTGTAATAGCCACTGCTAACAGTTTCGTCTTCTTTATAATCCCAGTTAAAGGCATAACGTCCGGCGTTCATCTTCTTATTAATCAACGTTTTTAAAAGGCGTCCATCGGGCTGCGTGACGTAGAGCCTGATGTTGGCAGTAATCGGTACCGTAAAGCGAAACGTTATCGACTCTGAAGAGGGATTGGGATATGCCGGTAAAAACAAAAATTTGTCGGGAGGAAGCACAACTTCCTTAATATACTGCTTGTTAACCGCATGCAAAGGAATTCCCAGTGATTCCCCGTCCGGTAGCGTGACAGCAAGCGTATCTTTATACTCGTAAGCGGCCGGATCCGGGGTTTGGAATTGAAGCGTAAGGATTTCCAGAGAGGAAGAAGAAACATTTAACTGCGCAGGCTGTGCGGAAAACGGCAGGCGCAGCCCCGTAAAATCAAACAGCAAATTCTCTTCCCGGCTGTTGTAAATCCTAACCTGGTCTGATACGATTTGATTGGCAGAATCAAACAGGAACATCAACTGAGTGGAAGGGTACAACCAGAAACCGTCGCCGAAATAAACCTGTTCGTAGGCCTCGGCAGACCAGTCCTGCACATCGATTTCACCGGCAAATGCACCCTGTGCATCCGTTTCCGTGATTTGGGTTTCGCCATTTTCCTGCTCATCATCCATAATAAGATCGCACGACGGCATCAGCAGTGCCGTCAGAAGAATTGCAAACAATAACGTGCTTTTACCCATACCTATTTTCCTGAACCAACCTGTATCAAATTCCTTTGGAATGAAACATCTGAACGATCGATTTTATTTCTTTTTTTCCACAGACACCGCAGTGCCGTAAGCTAAAATTTCCGCAGAATTGGCCATGATGTACGACGTGGATAATCTTACACAAACCACCGCGTTGGCTCCCAGTTTCTGTGCCTCAAGTTTCATCCGGTCAATGGCCTGTTCCCGCGACTCTGCGATTAGTTTGGTGTACTCCTCAATCTCGCCACCAATTAAATTCTTTAATAACGCTAAAATATCGCGGCCTATGTTACGCGCGCGAATCGTATTCCCTTTAACCATGCCATATACTTCTTTAATTTCCATGCCCGGTATTTCATCTGATGTTACTACGATCATCGCTTTATTCTCCTGTATTTATCCACTTTCCTGACCATGAATTTTTCCCTTAGCACAGAAACGACCAGAACAACCATCCCTAAAACCAAAACCGCCATTCCCACTTTTAAAGGAAGCGGCTCCTTGGGATCAGTAAAAAAATCATTCATCGCCTGGTACATGGAGTAAGCCAGGACGATCATCGTACCGATGGAAACCAGTATCCAGCTGATACCGCGTTCAATTTTGTTGTAAACATGGTTCCAGTACTCGTCCCAGTACATCTCGGGTAGGGGTTTGAATTTCATATTTTGCGTCTCCTTTTTTAATTTTAAAAAGGATTCGTATTGTTTGGAACAGACCTCGCATTGCGATAAATGGGTATGCACCTTTTCCACATCCGCCTGATTGAGCTCTCCGTCCAGAAGCCCCATCATTAGTATCTGGGCCTGTTCACAGGTAATTTTATGTTCAGTCATTTAATTTCTCCCACTCTTTTAAGACCCGTTTCCGGGCATAATACAACCGGGACATAACGCTTCCCAGGGGGATGTTTAAAGCTTCTGCGATCTCCTGATAGGACAAATTATTGAATTCCTTTAAAATAAGAATTTCCCTGTCCTTCTCTTTCAATCGCTCCAGAGCCTGCCAGAGTAACGCACTCTGCTCATTTTGCTCAAATATTTCTTCGGGATTGTCTTCCGTGCTGATTAAGACAGAACCGGATTCATGCTCGTCTGCTAATGGACTGTGTTTTTTGTGTCTGGTAACAAAATTCAGGCAAATGTTTTTAAGAATCTTATAGAACCAGGTGTAAAAATTCTTGCTGTTGTCAAACGTGGCCAAAGCTTTATAAGCCCGATAAAAGGCTTCCTGTGAAAGGTCTAAAGCGTCATCGCGGTTTTTTGTGTACATCAGCGCCGTGTAATAGGCACGTTCTTTATATTTTTCTACTAAATGACGATACATTTCCTTATTCCCGGCCTTACAGGCTTCAATCGCATCCCGTTCGGAAATCATACCCGCCTTTCCAGAAATTTCTTATTGATTTTATTACACAAACAAAAATAAATTATTCAAAAATATTATAATTAGCCAATTGTTTTAATAAATTTTAGATGACCTACAAAATTTGCAACCAGACTCAAAGGGAGCTGACGTTGGAAGTTAGTTATCTGTTTTCGGTAGTTAGGTTTCTGATTTTACGGATTGGTGGTTGGCTTTCTATTTAACGTTATCTCTTTTCTTTTCCCTGTTTTCGGTTTGAACGTTTGGCGATTGGATTTTTTGATTTGGAATTTTTTTTATGCCACACCTCTCGGTGTTTTGATTTTTTAGGTGGGTATGTAGCATTACAAACATGGCGCTCCTACGGAGCTATAATCAAAGGTTGGAATAAAACATACAAAGAATCGACGCACCAACAACCATTAACCAAATAACGAAACAACCTAAAACAGTCAGTGATTACTAACAAGTGCGGTTTGTGCAATTTATGAACCGAAAACAAATCAGTGCGGCAGATAGTTTGCCATAATATATCCCTTATCCAACAACATAAAATCATCGAACCGGTTGCGATTCAGAAAAGTA
>CAZJNP010000396.1:0-3509 GCA_964547355.1 uncultured Calditrichaceae bacterium | reverse complement strand
AGTCCGGAGATGGCAAAATGGGAATTAAACCGAAACTGATTAAAAACAGTCGTAAAGAACAATCCGAAATAACGGATGTTATTATTTGCCCGGTTTGTGGGCATACAAATATCATTATCAAAGGGACCTGTTCCCGGTGTGAAAAATGTTATTCAAAAATAGGAAGTTGTGATGAATAAACGTCTGATATGGTACTCTGATAAGCATGCATTAAAGATTATCAAAGATGGCGATAATTTACAGGTACTGCATCATGGGGAAAGTCTTATTTCGTGCCACAGGAAAGAAGAAAAGAAAATGAATGTCTTAAAAGATATGGTGAATACGATCATCAACAACCACAATAAATTAAAAATCGATTATCGCAAATATTTCAGAAAGGGAGCTTAATGGGAGTGCCAAAAATTGATTTAAACGAAAAAATCTGGGCACTGCTTAAGGCAAACGGTTTGCGGCCCGGCTCAAAATCTCTAAGCGATTATGAATACGCCAAGAACGTCTTGGCATTAAAAGCCTACCGGGATTTCAATTGTGATTATGAAGTATTTATTAGAACTGTTGTGAATTATCTTGAAATCTAAAGGAATCTGATGAACGACTACGATAATATCAAAAGCTTATATCCTATTGAAGATTTTATTCGCGTCCAGACCGGAAAAGCCGTCAAACCGGTGGGTTCGGCGCTCAATCTGGAAACCTGCCCCTTCTGTGGTCATAAGGATTGTTTTCGGATTTTTCCAAAAACACATAGCTATAAGTGCTTCTCCTGCGGATCCGGTGGAGATATCTTTAGCTTTGCTAAAGATTTTTTCAAGTTGAGCAATAATTATGACGCCCTGCTAAAGGTGGCGGAGCTGGTGAACTATCAACTTACAAATTCGAAGCAGATTAAATCGGTTAGCAAAAAGCAGGAGATCAAACAAAAAATATTCCAGGCCGCGGCCCGCTTTTACAACTGGCAGTTAACGGGCAATAAAAAGGCCCTTCAAATCCTTTCGGAAACCCGCGGTTTTACCATCAAAACAGTGGAAGCGTTTCAAATTGGCTACAGCGGAGACGATTACAACCTTCTTTTAAAAGCCTTAAAAAAAGATTTTTCGGAAGAAGATTTACTGCAAAGTGGCCTGGTTAAACTGCGCAAGGAACGTCTGTCCGATTTCTTTGTACCCGGGCTGTTTATCTTTCCGCATTACATCGGCAAAAACGTGGTGGATTTTACCATTAAGGACGCGGCCAAGCATAAAAAAAAACGCGAGGATGTGATCGATTACCGCCTTCCAGGAGATTTCCGCCTGGCCCGCCATAAATTTTATAACCAGGACGCGGTATATTTTGACGATGTGATTATCACGGAAGGACAGAACGACGCCATCCATGTGATGCTGTACACGGGTAAAATGAACGCGTTGGCCATCACCGGCAATCCTTCGCAGGAAAGCCTGGAATTCCTGCAAAAGCATCTGCGCGGCAAATCGGTTTATCTGTGCTTTGACGATGACGAAGCGGGCCGACGCTATTTTGAGCAGTTCTTTTTTAAGCTGTGGGGCGTGGCGGAAAACCTGTATAAACTGGTGTGGGATGGTCCAGCCAAAGATATCGATGAATTTTTACGGATGATTACCAAAGAACACGGTATGGACGGCAGGAAGGTGATGGCCGAACTTTTAGACAACGCACCGGACGCCCTGCAGGCCGCTCTTCATTCTATTCCGGATGAAGAGGACCTGCAAAAGCTAATGCGTCATCTGGAACCGTTTAAGCAGCGCGCCCTGGAAATAGACGATCCCATCGGCTTCGATATAGCGATGGAAATCGTGCGCGAGCATTTTAAAAAGGGCAAATCGGCGGCCCGCTTTATGCTTAAGCAATACGATCGGGCCCGGCTGGAAAACCTGAACAGTACGGATTACCTTCAGAACCTACCTTTTTTCGAAAAGGACGGCGTGTATTACCACCGCAAGAGCAGCGGCAGCGTTAATCTTTCCAACTTCCGGCTGCACATCAACGACCGCGTTCAGTATGTGGACGATACCTACTATCGCTGCACGCTCAAAAGCGTTGCTGGCGAAGTGGCGGAAAACGTGGAATTTTCCCCGGCCGAGCGTGTGGATTCGCGAAAATTCCGCACCAAATTGGCCAGCGTTGGCGCATTCCACTTTACTGGAAAAGACAACGAGCTTTCCGGTATCTGGCAGTACGAAGAAGCCAAAGGCAACACGCGCCATATTTTTTACATTCGTCAATACGGATATGTGGAAAAGGAAAATTTGTGGCTGTTCGAAAACTGCGCCATTAAAGACGGAATGATCTACCCGCGCGATCCCGATACGGACTTCATCAAAATAGGCCCGCGTTATTATATGCCGCACGACGTGCTGGTCTATTCCGGCGCCAAACCTAAGCTGAATATAAGCGAAGATTACAGCGCTGAATTTGCCAACCAGGTGGCCGAAGCTTTTCACCACATGCTGGACAGCACACCGCGCGGAACGAGAAACACTTACGCCGGTTATCTGTTTATGGGTTTTTTGCCAGCCACGCTGTATTCCCGGGAAATATTCCAGAAATACGGTTTTTTTCCTATTCTATTCAGCTACGGACCGCCTAAAACCGGAAAAACACACGCCACACGGCTGCTGCTCAATATGTTTGGTTTTATCGCTCAGCCGGAAAGCTGGTCGTCTGCTTCTGTGGCCGGTACAAATCAATTTCTGCAGCAAATATCATCTATGCCGTGCTGGTACGACGAATTTCTTAACGACCGCACTTTTCAGAGTCTATTAGGAACGATCAAAAACATATACAACAAAGTGGGTGCCGGGAAAGGTGGAAAGAATGAAATCCGGACGATCCGCGAAGTGAACGGTACGCTATGGCTTTCCGGAGAGGATAATCCCGCCAACGAAGCGGTTCTCTCTCGCACGGTACTATTTCGTTTTACGGGCCTAAATCCTCATAAAAATAAAGCTTATAAGTGGTTGTTGGAAAATTCCGACCGGCTAAGCGTGATAGCCAAAAATATATTACTGGAAAAAAATGAAGAACAGGCCCGGCGGTTAATCCGACAGATTGAAACTTACAAGGACTGGATTATACAAAAGTTAGACCGTGTTGATCCGCGCGTGGCCGCCAACCACGCCATTATAGCCGCATCATTACAGATGATGGACATAGATATACCGGAAGAATTCGATGTGTATCTATTAGATCATGTAAAAAAGGCGCTCCAATTCCAGGAAGTTGAAAATCCGCGCTATCTGTTCTTTGCTGAAGTCAATCATTTGTATGCACGCGGCTGGTTGAATGATTCCGTCTATTTTGACGAAATGAACAACGAACTGTGCATCCGTTTTGAACCGGTTATTCGGGCCATACAAACGGAAATCCGCAAAAGAGGTGAAAATCTGCGCATCAAGGCCTATAGTATCCGTGATTATCTTCAGGAAATGCCGGCCTTCGAAACAATGGACCGAAGATATTTTAAAATCGGTGAACACAGTATTCGTAAA
>CAZJNP010000395.1:0-3528 GCA_964547355.1 uncultured Calditrichaceae bacterium | reverse complement strand
GTTATCTGGTAACCGTTAAATAAAATGAATAGGAAGAAATGATCATGCTGACAATGGGAGCGATAATCCCAATATAATCCCGGATTAATTCCCTGTTCTTTCTGGGCACAATAATGGTGTCGCCTTTTTCGATGATCACGTCACCACCTTTTAAAATTTGGCCGGTTTTTGCCCGCACAACCAGCACGTCCTCACTTCCTTTTGCTTTCTCAAGTACACCGGCTTTTCCAATATAATCGTTAGCCGTTAAATTCACATTATAAACAAACGCGCCCGGATTTTTTACTTCACCGCGTACATATACTTCGTGAATTAAATCCGGAATGATCAGCAGATCCTTGTGACGTAAGGTAAATTCCCTGTATTTTTCATGTTGACCTAATAGATCGATAACCAGTTCTTTCTCATCTCTTATTAAGGTAATTCGGGAAAGGTCCACTTCCGCGCTGTAACTAGCGATGCGCTCCAGGAAGTTCGGCAAGGTTTCGCCTTTAATAATCCGGTAGATTTTTCGGGTGCTGGTCTTATTCACAACCGCCTGCTGCGCTTCTCTGTTCTCCAGTACCTTTTCCTTATGACTTTCCACCAATACATAAGGCTGATTCAGATCAATCGGCGGAATATAAATGACATCTCCGCCCCGTACATAGGGATTATTTTTCTTATCGGCGAATCGTAAAAATCCGGCAATATTCAATGTGTCGATGGTGTTATCGCTATGCCGGATTTGAATCTGCGTTTCGTCGGCCCAGTCGGTCAGTCCTTCTGCCACCTGAATGATGTCCGCAACGCGGTCCGAGGCCTGGGCAAAATAAGTGCCCGGCTTTTGCACTTCGCCCACTAAATACACGCGGAACTTACGCATTCCCAGCAGATCAATTTTCACATCCGCTTTTAAATAACTCTGACCGATCAAGGTTTTGATTTTATTCTTGGCCGTGCGTAAATCCAGCCCGGCCACGGAAACCGATCCCACCGTGGGTATAACCACTGTCCCCTCCGGGGAAACGGTAACAGGGAACTCGTCTTCCAATTCGCCGAAAATATGAATATTGAGCTGATCTCCGGGACCCACCCCATACAGGCTATCTATGATTTCCGTTTCCAGAACCTGGGGAGCAATGGTTCGTAAGACTGAGCGTGTTTTGTAGAACTTTTCCAGTGAGCTTCCATATTTAGGGCTTTCCCGATCCACCACGGATGTGGATTGTAGCGTTGTCTGATTCTGGGCATACAGCAGAGATGAAAATAGCAAAATCCCAAAAAACATACTAAATGTTTTCAAGCCAGCTCCTTATTGATTATTTTAACAATTCTTTCGGCGGCTCTGCCGTCCCATAGCTCTGGAATTTGGCCTTTTTTTCCATTCCCGTCAAGGATATTTTTGGTCGCATTGATAATTTTGTTTGTATCGGTCCCAACCAGCACGTTCGTGCCCACTTCAATGGTCACCGGCCGCTCCGTATTCTCGCGCAGAGTAACGCAGGGGATGCCAAGATAGGTGGTTTCCTCCTGAATACCGCCGGAATCGGTTAACAGCAGTCTGGCATTATGCATTAGCTTCATGAAATCAAGATATCCTAATGGATCTAACAGTTCGAAATTTCTCATACGCTTCACCCGCTCGAGCAGACCAAAATTCTCAATCATCTTACGCGACCGGGGATGAATGGGAAAAATGATTTTAATCGATTCCTGAATTTCCTCAAAAGCATCCAAAATTTTAGTAAAATTTTCTTTGTGATCCACATTACTCGGACGATGCAAAGTAACCAGGGCGTATTCTTTTGGACTTACCCCCAGTTGCTCCATAATCGGCGAATCTTTGGACTTCTCCGCAAAATAGATCAGCGAATCAATCATTACGTGACCCACAAAATGCACCTTATGGTCGGGAATGCCTTCTTTCTTTAAATTCTCCATACCGCTCTTTTCCGTAACAAAAAGCAGATCCGATATGGCATCCGTAACCAGGCGGTTGATTTCTTCAGGCATGGTGCGGTCAAAGGAACGCAACCCGGCTTCCACATGACCGACTTTTACGCCCATTTTCACCGCCACCAGACTACACGCCGCAGTGGAATTGACGTCCCCGACCACCAGTACCAGGTCCGGTTTCTCTTGCTGCACCACTTTCTCGAATTCCATCATGATTTTCGCCGTCTGCGTGGCATGACTTCCGGAGCCCACATTTAAATACACGTCCGGTTTGGGCAATTGCAAATCTTCAAAAAAGAATTTGGACATGCGTTCGTCGTAATGTTGTCCGGTATGAACCAGCACCGGTTGAATGTTGTCATAAGTGTCCATGACCCGCTGAATGGGAGCGATTTTCATAAAATTCGGCCGTGCTCCGACCACGTTCATCACCTTAATCATATTTTTCTCCGTAAGAAAATAGTAAAAAATCCGTTTTTAGAATACTATTCAGCCCTCGTTTCGGTCGCTTTCGAGCGTTCCAGGCGGGGTAACCACTTGCCCGGTTTGCTGTTCCAGCTTCTGAATGGCATTTTGAGCGGCTTTCTGTTCCGCTTTTTTCTTACTTCGGCCGAATCCTCTGGCACTTAACTTTTTATGCACGTTCACAGCCACCACGAACCGTTTATCGTGATCCGGTCCGCTCTCTTTAATGATGTGATATTTGGGCGCTCCCCAACCCCGTGATTGGGCGTATTCCAGCAAAGCCGATTTGTAATTAAAATAGGTGGAAGTTTTGAGTAATTCATCCACTTTTGGAATCAGTACCTTGTCCACAAATTTTTTTGCCGCCTCATGCCCGCCGTCCAGATAAATCGCCCCCAAAAGAGCTTCGAACAGGTTGGCCAGATTGGACATGCGCGACCGTCCACCGGTTTTTTCTTCTCCGCGATCAACCAGTAAAAAACGACCCAACCCCAGCTCTTCCACAATTGTTCCCAGCACACGTCGCGAAACCAGTACCGACTTTTTGCCAGATAAAACCCCTTCGTCTTTGGTTTCGAATCGGTGATACAAATAGTCGGTGACAATCAAATCCAGAACGGCGTCCCCTAAAAACTCCAATCGTTCGTTGGAATGGTATGCAGCTTCATGAGTGCGATTCAGATAAGAGCGGTGCGTCAGCGCCTGAATTAAGTAAGCTTTTTCCTTAAAGCTGTAACCCAGTATTTTTTCCAGTTCTCTGATATTTACCGGATATTCTTCCTGTCCCTGCAGTGAACTTCCAATCCGTTGGAATAATTTTTTTAACATCGTTTTTTAGCTCGTTCTTTTGCTAAGCTTTAATAAAATTTTTGTTAAGCTCTGGGCATATTACGCGTATTTTTTGAAACACAGGCACACATTGTGTCCGCCAAATCCGAAGGAATTACTCAGCGCCACGTTCACTTCCCGCTCAATGGCTTTGTTTGGCACATAGTTGAGATCGCAGTCCGGATCAGGATGTTCATAATTCATGGTGGGTGGAATTTTACCGTCTTTAATTGCCATTACGGAAGCAATAGCCTCAATACCGCCGGAAGCTCCCAACAGATGTCCGGTCATGGATTT
>CAZJNP010000394.1:0-3538 GCA_964547355.1 uncultured Calditrichaceae bacterium | reverse complement strand
GTGTTAAATCATCGTGTAGATTTTGATTTTCCAGAAAATGTAATATTTCATCTATGATTTTGTCTTTTAATTCCGCAGCGGTTAGATCGGCGTTTTGTTTAATTACCTGACACAGACGTTCCTCGCCAAATTCCTGGCCAAATTTGTTTCTTGCTTCGCTCAGGCCGTCGGTGTAAAGGGCAAGAATATCTCCGGGTTTTAACTTAAGTGTGTGTTCTTGCAACGTTTCTTCAAACAAGTGGTTCGCGGTAAGCCCTACGGCCATTCCGTCCGGTATAAGCAGCTCGGTTTGGCGAAGGTCTGCATCATAATAGATAACCGGGCAATGTCCGGCCCGCACAAAACGAAAGAGATTGTTTTTACCTTCATACCGTCCGGCCAGAATGCTGATAAACGATTTTTTCTCCAGCGACTTATGCAGAATTTGATTGGCACGCACCAGCATGTTTTTGGGCGAATCGGTAAGCTGCGCCAAAGATTGGATGATGCCTTTGGTTTCGGCCATGTAAAAGGCGGCCGAAGTGCCTTTCCCGCTCACATCTCCGATAAAAACCGAAAAATTTTCCTCGTCCTCCACATAAAAATCGTAGTAATCGCCGCCTACCTCATAAGCGGTGATCGTCAGTGTTTCAATTTCCAGACCTGGAATTTTGGGCGTGGATTGGGGGAGTAGTCGTAGTTGTACTTCGCGAGCGATTTGCAGCTCCCGTTCCATACGCTCGCGTTCCAGAGAACTCTTAAGCAGTTTGGCGTTTTCCAGCGCGATGGAGGCCTGATTCGCAAAGGCTTCCAGCAGATTCACATCGTCCGGATCAAATCCGAAAAGCTTGCTGTGAGCGGCAAAAAGAATACCCAGCAAATGTCCGTCGCCCGAACTCATGGGCAAAGCCACCAGTGCACCCACTCTGGGATTGGATTCCGCGAGGGCGGCAAATTCTTCTCTGGTCAAAACATTATTGAGTACAAACGCCTGCTTTGTCTGGATCACACGGTCTCCAATTTCGGAAAACGCCAAATGCTGCAACCGGGCGATCTCTTTTGGTTGGATGGTGCCCGTAGTAATGGTATGCCGCTGTTTCGTATCTCTCTCGATCAGCTCAAACCAGATTAGAGAAGATTCCATGATGTCGGAACCCATTTCCGCCACCATACGCATTAGCTTTGTGGAGTCGATTTCCACTGAAATGGCACGGCTTAGATTTTGTAAGGAAGAAATTTCTTTAATTTTGCGGTCAAAAACCCTTGCCGACGGCAGGTGAAGCAAAAGATTCAGACTGCCCATCACCGTATAAAACACCAAAAATAGCCAGGCGATGTTTGCAAACGCCGCCTGGGCCAAACTATGCGCCGGTACCGCATCGTTAAAAGCAAAATCAAAAATGTAGATGACCATCCAGGTGACGGGTATGGAAGTGAAAAAATAGTATATTTTTTGTCTGCGATTTAAATAGGTAATCCAGCTATTGCGAAAAGATAACAAAAATAAAAAGAAAAGCGCCGACGCGAAAGAAACATTGGCAATCAGTTCGGGCATAGCCTTGTTGGCATTAAAACTCAGGTCAAGCGGTGTATGATATACAATCGTTGTTACCGTGGCAATTAACGCGCTGATGATGGCCAGAATAAAATAGAGATTGGTCCTTTTTTTACGCTTGTAGTTAATCAGATTGCGAATGGTCAATGTCATCGGTACCAATAAAACCACGCCCACCAGAGAAATCAAATTAGAATAAACCAGACTGCTCAGGGAGTCCGGCGTCTGTGGAAAAGTGGTAACGCTAAAGGAGGGATGAAAAATTTGCCGCGATAAAAAACTAAACACATAGAGTGCCACCAGTAAGATAGAAAAATTCTTCAAACTAGCGGCTGCATCGTTTTCTTTTGCCAGCGGGCGGTTCCTGAAAAAAAGATACACCAGAAGCACCGTAAACAAAGAGAGCGTCTCATGAACAATATCCAGGATACGAATCGATACGGAGCTGTAAAGCTGCAGCACATCGTACGAGAATGTGAGTAGAGAGATCACCACAATCAGTGTGATCGTTATTTTAGAGGGAATGTTAATTCCTCTCATTGACTATACACCTTGTATGGATAATAGGCTTTTTTGCTCGCTCCGACCAGTGAAAAATCAGTGCGAAAATGGTACAAAACGCCGGCCCAACCATCGGCTACCACTAAATGTCCGGTATAAGGGCTGATGAGTAAGTCGCTGATTCTGGTAAAATGAGCTTTTTCTACAAGACGTTCACCCGCGAAAGAAAGTTGCAAAATTTTTGAACTATCTGCGGAATTAAGCGCCAGCCATAATGACTGGTGGGCAGTGTCTATGGCTGCCAAAGAAAGATCCGTAGAACGGAAAATAACTTCCGCCTGATCCAGTCCATAATCGTATTTGACCAGCACCCGTTCTTCTTTTTGCTGATCGATCACAAAAATGAGGTCACACAAACTGGAAGCGGCGATGTACTTGGGATCGTTTAAAGCATAGTCACCCAGGTACGATAACTCTTTTATCAGAGAACCGGTCCGATCGAAAAACCAGATGCTTTTCTGCTCAGAGTCCAAAATAAAGAAAAGGTTCTGCGCGTTTTGTTTGATTAAAATCGGCTCTTTTAAGGAAGAATTGAAAAGTTCCAGTCCGTCACCGCTTTCTGGTAGGCGATAGAGACCGCCTGAGCCTGCATCCGCGATCCAGAAGGCGTTCTGATAGGAGTTGAAAATGCAGTCGTAAGGCCTGGTTATATTGTCGTAGCCTTTAATTCCCATTCCGCTTGCAATATCGAATAATTCAATATACCGGAAATAGGGATAGATAAGCAAGCCCCTGGTATAGTCGGCATTAAAACTCAGGGCGTTAGACAGACCGATGGTGTAACGCTTATGGAGCACATGGCGCAGATCGTAAGTGAGATGATAGACCACATAGTCTTCACGATCGATCAGCCAAAATGTGCCAGGCCCAGGAACCGTGGCAATACTTTTTGACGGAATCGATTCGATATCCTGCCCCTGAACGGTAACATAGTAATGATATTCATGGTCAACCTGAAACCCGCGGTCGGTAAATTGGTGACAGGTATCACAAACCTGACCGATTTTCTGAAAGTTTGTTTCCGTATCGGCTTTGCGATAGATATTAAAACCCGAATAATCAACCTGGCCAGGAGGACTCCATTCCATCGTGATAATCTGATCATCGGATGCGGTGATGCGCAGGCCAAGTTCCAGAGAGTCGGTGGGATTTTGTGGGTCAAATATGTTGTTATGCTCCCGGGTGTTGCAACTTAGCGTAAAAAGAATCACAAGATATGTAAGCGCTAAATATCTCAAATGCCACACTCCTAAACTTAGCACAACAAAGGCTCAGCAGAGGCATAACTATCATTAATGGCCCCCAACTGAGCCTTAATTAGTTACTGATACACGTAACCTGGCGTTTTGTTCAAAATTAATTACGGGAATTCAAAATATTTTTTTTTTCCCGATAAACCTCTTCCACGCTTCGATCTCCGTCAATACTAAAAAAACGCTGCTC
>CAZJNP010000393.1:0-3551 GCA_964547355.1 uncultured Calditrichaceae bacterium | reverse complement strand
CGCCACATCCGCCCGCTTGACCATAGCCGGATTTGCCATGGCAGGAGCCGGATTTTTCGGCATGAAAGGCGCGTCAGCGGATTATAAAAACGCCGTGGTGGCCGCCCGTGAATCGCGTTTGGAAAAATTGAAACAACTGGTACAAGAAAGAAAACGCCTGGAAGAATTAAAGAAGAAAAAAATCGAGTTACTGAAAAAGCTTAAGGAAAAAAATAAAAAAGGATCATGATGGATTTTGATGTAAAAGAATACAGGGCTCAAATTGATCGAGCGGTGGCCTTCATTCAACCAAATCTGACCCAGAAGCCGCAAGTGGGCATCATTTTAGGAACCGGACTGGGTGATCTCGTTTCGGAAATTAACGTTCAAAAGGAAATCCCTTATGAGCGGATTCCCCATTTCCCGGTTTCCACCGTGGAAAGCCACGCCGGAAAACTGATCATCGGGACGCTGGGCGGTAAACCGGTGATCGCCATGCAGGGACGTTTTCACTACTACGAAGGCTATGACATGAAGCAGATTACCTTCCCCGTGCGGGTGATGGGACGGCTGGGTATCCAATATTTGCTGATTTCCAACGCCGCCGGAGGCTTAAATCCCCAGTTCCGCAAAGGTGATCTGATGTTGATCGACGATCATATTAATTTGCTGGGCACCAATCCATTAATCGGACCGAATCTGGACGATTTTGGGCCGCGCTTTCCGGATATGTCGGAGCCCTATGCCCGGGAACTGATCAAAATTGCCGAGCAGGCCGCTCTGGACAACCGCATTAAAGTCCAAAAAGGCGTGTTTATTGCTGTATCCGGTCCCAACCTGGAAACGCGCGCCGAATATCGTTTTATGCGCGTTGCCGGCGCGGATGCCGTGGGCATGTCCACCGTTCCGGAAGTCATTGTTGGCGTGCACATGGGACTGAAAATTCTGGGCGTTTCCGTGATTACGGATTTATGTTTCCCGGAAGCTCTGGAACCAGCGGTGGTGGAAGAGATCATCGCCACGGCCAATCAGGCCCAGCCTAAACTCACAACCATTATGAAAGAAGTGGTCAGCAGAATCAAGTAATACAACGGCCTGCAATCGGGCATAGTTAGCCCTTTTTGCCGGAGGAGAGTAAAGTTTGATTGAGCGGTAGGTCGCATTGTGCAAACGCTCAATCAATCGATAAAACCGACAACTGAATGCGGAGAATTGAAAAACGAAAATAGTAAGCAGTAAACCGTAAATAGTTAATAGTAAATAGTTCATTGAACCGATAACTCATAACTGAAAACTGACGACCGACAACTGATAACTTTTTCATTAAACCGTAACACTCAAATTCAACAGCAGGGAAATATATGTTTCGCGAATTGCCAAAAAATGTTCGTTTACCAGAACTGGAAGAAAAGGTACTGAATAACTGGAAAGAACATCAGATTTTCAAAAAGAGTCTTGAAAAAACTAAAGACGGACCCAATTTTGTGTTTTACGAAGGCCCGCCTACGGCCAACGGAAAACCGGGCATTCACCATGTGATGTCCCGAACCGTAAAGGATGTGGTGTGCCGTTACAAGACCATGAAGGGCTTTTACGTGGAGCGCAAAGCCGGTTGGGATACGCACGGTCTGCCGGTGGAAATCGAGGTGGAAAAGCAGCTGCACATTAACGGAAAAGAGCAGATCGAAGAATACGGCGTGGGCGAATTTAACGCCATGTGCCGCCATAGCGTTTTCACTTACAAAGAGGAATGGGACAAACTGACCGAGCGTATCGGATATTGGCTGGACCTGGACCATCCGTACATCACGTTTGAAAACGATTACATCGAATCGGAGTGGTGGATTTTAAAGGAACTCTGGAAAAAGAATTTACTCTACCAGGGATTTAAGATTTTACCGTACTGTCCGCGCTGCGAAACGCCGCTTTCCAGCCATGAGGTTTCTCAGGGCTACAAGGAGGTGAAGGATCCGTCCATTTACGTACGGGTGGCGCTGAAGGACGAACCCGACACCTATTTTCTGGTCTGGACCACCACGCCCTGGACGTTAATCTCCAATGTCGCCCTGGCCGTAAACCCGGAAGTGGATTACATCAAGCTGGAGCATGAAGGGGCAAAATACATCATGGCACAGGCTCGGGTGCACGATCTTTTCCAAGAGGGCAGTTATAAAATCATAGAAAAATTTAAAGGCGCGGATCTGGAAAAAACACGATATAAGAGATTATTCGATTTTGTACCGGTGGACAAGGACGCCTTTTATGTAGCGCTGGGCGATTTTGTGACGACTGAAGACGGAACCGGCATTGTGCACATCGCGCCGGCTTTCGGCGAAGACGATTATCAGTTAGGGCAAAAGTATGATCTACCGGTAATCCGCCCGGTGGATCATACCGGATCATTTACGCCGGAAGTAACCGATTACGCCGGTCAATTTGTAAAAGACGCCGACGAACAGATCATCGCGGATTTGAAGGCGCGCGGGATTCTGGTGAAAAAGATGAAAATCGAGCATAGTTATCCCCATTGCTGGCGCTGTCAGACGCCTTTGCTTTATTACGCCCGGAAATCCTGGTACATTCGCACTTCTCAGTTTAAGGATCATCTGCTCAAGAACAATCAAAAGATCAAATGGTACCCCAAAGAGGTGGGCGAAGGCCGGTTCGGAGAGTGGCTGAAAAACAATGTGGACTGGAGTCTTTCGCGCGACCGCTACTGGGGCACGCCGCTCAACGTCTGGGTATGCGACGATTGTAAACATCAGACAGCCATTGGCTCGGTGGCCGAATTGTTCGAGAAGGCGCGCAATTTAACGGAAGAGGACAAGAAAAATCTCGATCTGCACAAACCGTGGGTGGATCGCATCGAGATCACCTGTGAAAAATGCGGTGGCGTCATGCACCGCGTGCCGGAGGTGATCGACTGCTGGTTCGATTCCGGCAGTATGCCCATCGCCCAATGGCATTATCCTTTTGAGAATAAAGAAGCGTTCGAAAAGCGCTTCCCGGCCGATTTTATTTGCGAAGGAATCGACCAGACCCGCGGATGGTTTTACTCTTTGCTGGCCATTTCCACTCTGTTGTTCGACCAGCCGGCGTTCAAGAATATCGTGGTGAACGAGTTGATTCTGGATAAAAACGGACAGAAGATGAGCAAGTCGCGCGGGAACGTGGTAGTGCCGGAAGAGATGATTCAGAAGTACGGCGCGGACGCCATCCGCTGGTATCTGATGACGGTGTCGCCGCCCTGGATTCCTAAAAAGTTCGATCCGGAAGGCGTGGCCGAAGTGCAGCGTAAATTTATTAACACGCTGCTGAACACCTATTCCTTTTTCGCCATGTACGCCAATATCGACGGATTCGATCCCGGAAAGCCACAGGTGCCATTTGAAAAGCGACCCGAAATCGACCGCTGGATTCTGTCCCGCTTGTACTCCGTAGTACGCCAGACAGAAAACTATTTTGAGAAATTTGATTTGACCAAGGCCGCCCGCACGGTTTCCGACTACGTGATCGACGATGTGTCCAACTGGTACGTACGACGCAACCGGCGCAGGTTCTGGAAGTCCGGC
>CAZJNP010000392.1:0-3567 GCA_964547355.1 uncultured Calditrichaceae bacterium | reverse complement strand
ATTGTTTTGAGTAACGTTTAAAACATATGCAATATACAAAATTTTTCTCCCCTGCACTACATTTTTTATGGTTTAATGATAAGATAATTTGCCCCCTCTCGCCAGATTTTACAGAAATGTTAAACTCACGCAATGATTTCCCCTCATGCAAGGTCTATTTTGATTCAAAAAACAGAGGATTAAGCAAATGCGCAGCTTATTTTGACTACGATTCGATATCCGCTCGGAAACAGTACAAAAAAACCCGCAGTTGATTTGAGGTATGAATCAGATCAACGGCGGGTCTTTTTATTCTTGATACTGATTCGAACAATCTACCGTAACAAAGACATTTTAATGACCTGCACTTTTTCTTGATACCGGAAAAGGCAGAAATAGACTCCGGACGGTACAAGATTACCGGATTGATCATCGCCATGCCAGATCAATTCGTATCGTCCGGCTTCCAAGCCACCACTAAACAATTCCCTGATTTTCCGGCCCCTGACATCGTAAACCGTTAAAGAAATCTTAGAGTAATTCCGCTCTCCCACCGGTATCTCAAACTGAATACGCGTCTGGGGATTAAACGGATTGGGGAAATTCGGCCGCAATGCATATTTTCGGGGCATCGTTCCGGAGTAAACCGAATGCAGAGTGCCCAGATCGTAAGTGGCGTCCACCTTCACCGGGCCATGCTCTCCGCGGTTACCCAGATAGGAGACATCTACCAGTTTGTACCAGTACGTGCCGCCATTGTTTATTTTGCTGTCCAGAAATCTGTAGGATTTACCCAATGAAGAGGTGCCCTGTCCCAGCAGTGTAGAGTCGGTTTCGTAACTGGCGATGACGGTAAATGGCCCTTCTTCATTCCCGCTGCGTTCGATGATAAATCCTGCATTGTTCACCTCCGATTGCGTCGTCCAGGTCAGCTCGATGCCCAGAGGATGCGCAGCAGCGCTAAAAAAACTCAGCTCTACCGGCAATGAATTATCGCCTGTAGATGCAATGGCAAAATCAGAGAAAGAGGTCAGCCCCTGCACTGTAATATACGGATCATTGTATGCATAAGTGGCACCGAGGCTACCCACTTCCTGCCAGGGGGAGCTGCTATCTGCACGCTTTAAAATTTTCAGAGTATTAAAATTCTGAATCCCTGCCACACCGGTTAGGTCGAAGCGAATATTGTAGGTCCCAACGCTTGTCCCTGCGGAGGCAGTTACCGTCCAGTTGCGGTCGGTAGCAATCTTGGAAATACCAGACGGTAACGATCCCACTATTCCGGGATCTCCTGATTTTTTTACGCTCGTGAAACTGGTGCTGGTGGAAGTTCCGGATGGGAAAGTTAACCAAATGCCTGTATCCTCGATTTCGAATTCAGAGGTACCGCCACCCGCTGAAATGGTCTGCGTACTGGAAATGACCTCGGTTGGATTGGGATCCGATCCGGAAGGAGCCGTGGTCACTTGTAGCGTAACTTTGTCAGAGGAATAGTAATTCTGCCCGGAAGCTTTTCCATAAATTTCAAATGTGTAGCTCGTTGAGGGTGATAATGCAGAAACGTTGTAAAAGGTATCGGTTCCGGCGTAGATTTGACTGCCGTCCTGCAAAAGCCGGAATTCGGCGGAACGACCGGACCAATGTAATTTTAACGAGGTAGATGTGATATTATCGCCTTTCAGGAATTGCGGTGTTTCGATGGTGCCGAAACTGCCAAAGCAGGTGGCCCAACGCCCGTCTTCACTCCCGGAGGGCGACCCGCGCAGCATGGCATATTGATTGAAAACCCAGAAATTCAGATCATCTTCCGGGTCTACGCTCATGGCCGAATAATCTCCCCAGCGATTACGACCGCCGCCGAAAGTCCGTACATAGTAATCCTCCCCGGCGTGCAGTGTGTTAGATGCCCCTACCGTACCGGGCGCATCACCGGCATTGTGCAGCGTGTAGTAAGCCCCGGCATATATGGTAGCCGCCGAAGCCGAAAACCCAATGGCGATATCACCATCCTGATTCACGGAGACCGCCGGATAGCAGGTGTAGGTATCGGTGGCTATATCTTCCCCGTCAATATATCCCTGCTGCGTAATTGAAAGAGACGACAGGGTGGTCGTATTTACGTCAAACCAGAAGGCGGTGGCCTGTCCCGCCTCTGACCCGGAACTGGGGTTAACGGTAAAGCACCCGATCATGGAATTATCCCGCCAAACCGCATATTGGGCACGGTTGTCGCCGCAGTCGATGTTGGTACTGCTGCCGCTCTGTGGCATATCCGGCACACCGGAGCTGTTATTGTGTATTTCTCCGGGATTAACAAACTGGGAAGTAAACGTTGGTCCGCCGGATTGAGCCAGTGGATCATCGATGCGAATGATATTGATCAAATCATTATTCCCATTCCCGTCGTCCCAATCCGTACTAAACAAGAAGGTTCCGACATTGGATGGTTGCGATCCGAACATATGGGCAGGCTGCATGGTAAATGCCTGGCTGCCTAAACCAGCTTCCGTGGAAGGATCGTAAATCGAAACCGAGGATGTGCCACCGCTGTACACTCCCTTATCTAAAATCCATAACCTCGAACCCTGAAAAAGAGGGAAGATGCTAAAATTAAACATATTGGCAGTAATATAGATCGCCTCGCTGCTGACGGCAAATCCCGGGAAATCTGACCAGCAATCTGTGCCGGAGATATTCACCTTTGAATTTACTTTCTGGAAATACCATCCGTCGTTGGGATTACTGGTCTGTGAAACAGCAATGTGGAAATAAGATACTTTGGCTACATCGCTTTCCTCGATGACCATGACGACAAAGCGCTGGTTATATTGATCATAAATCACCTTTGGGTCAAACAGATCATATTGCGGAGCATTCGGACTGAAAAAAGTGTTCAAACTTTCGCTGTGTTGTTTGGTTCGATCTTTGGTAAACCACTGGATAGCCACATTAACCGCAAGGACAAAATGATCCGGGCCTACTGCACCGGAATTATCCGGCGGGACACTGGCTCCATTCAAAGAGGCGTTTTCATCATAATCAATCGCATCCGTCACCGGACCGATGAGATTACCGGATACCTGCGGCGCAAGCTTCTTAACAATAGAAAAAGGCGATCCCGAGGAAAGAAGATCAATCGCAATCTGATCATGCTGCTTTTGATGATGAAATTCTCCTGATGAGGAAAGTGTGGGATTCAAAGTTTGTTTAAATTGTCCAGAATGACTCTCTGCTTTCACTAGTGAAAATTGAATAATGAGTATGAAAAAAAACCATAGAAAAATAACCTGAGTATTCTTAATTATTGTACTCATGGTACCTCCCTTTTTCCCGGAATGTGTAACCTGTGCTAACGGAATAGAAGCGATATCGGCAGATTTTCCGTTACCAAATTCCGGTATTTAATTCTGATTACCCCTGAAGAATAAGAATATACTTTTTGCTTTTTACCGGTAATTTAAAAATAAATTTTTTGATGTCAATAAAGGGGCAGGCAGCAGACTATATTCCCCAAAAAAATTATAGGCAGTCCTATGCTTTAAATTCTAAACCAAGCGTAGCTGAAATTCCTTCCTTGCGCTTTAAGAT
>CAZJNP010000391.1:0-3570 GCA_964547355.1 uncultured Calditrichaceae bacterium | reverse complement strand
CCGAACGCAACGCCAAGCAGAACCAAAACGCGCTGCAACACCAGGGAAAAGAACAGGCAGAAAAGACAGCCGCCGCAGCGCCAGCTCCGGCTCCTGAAACGGCGCCGGCTGAACCGGCTGCGCCCGCAGAAGAAGCCGAGACGGCCGAAACGTCCCCGGAGCAAACTGAAAAGAAAGAAGGTGAAGAATGAGAAGGGATAACGCCATGCTAAAATTAAGAAGAAAACGCGTCTGTCATTTTTGCCAGGAAAAAATCGACTATATCGAATTTAAAGACGAACGGAAACTGTTCCGCTATTTAACCGAACAGGGCAAAATCATTCCCAGACACACGTCCGGGACCTGTGCCAAACATCAGCGTCAGTTAGCGCGGGCGATTAAGAGAGCGCGCCACCTGGCTCTGATTCCCTTTGTGACGGATTTTACACGTTAATGAGTAAAGAAAAACAGAAGGTGATCAGCCATGGAAATAGTATTACGTCAGGATTATGAAGCCCTTGGGAAAGTGGGAGATGTGGTAAAAGTCAAAGATGGCTATGCCCGCAACTTTCTGATTCCCAAAGGCATTGCTTATATTGCAACCGAGGTCAATAAAAAGAAGCTGGAAAGCGAATTGGCCGCCCAGAATTGGCGTCTGGAGCGCGACCGCAAAAAAGCCGAAGAATTAGCCGAAAAGCTGAACAACGTCTCCTGCACCATCCCGGTTCAGGTGGGCGAAGAAGACAAATTGTTCGGTTCGGTTACTTCTCAGAATATTGCCGACGCCCTGGCCGCTCAGGGTTATGAGATTGATAAACGCAAAATTTTACTGGAAGAACCCATCAAATCCCTGGGCATTTATTCTGTTCCGGTTAAATTACATACCAATGTGGAAGCGTCTGTTAAGGTCTGGGTGGTAAAAGAATAAAAATGACGGCGGGCTTGACCCGCCTTTTTTATCTTATTCGGTTTTAACCGCTAAATGAAAGCACCGGATCGCTCATGTCACAAACCGCAGGACCATTTGTTCAAGTTGTTTTTAACCTGCCGCTGAATCACGCTTACACCTACAAACTGCCTCAGGACATTACGCATATTGAACCGGGCACCCGGGTTTTAGCTCCTTTCGGAAAACGCACCATCACGGGTATTGTGGTGGAAATTATTAAAGAGACCCCTCTTACTTCCCTAAAATATATTATTGACGTTCTGGACGACCGTCCGTTGATATCTCCGGAAATGATGGCCCTGACCCGCTGGCTGGCGGATTACTACATGTGCAGCTGGGGACAGGCCCTTCAGCTGGCATTACCCAAAGGCATCGACGAGAAAAAACACCGTATTCTGACTCCGGCGCCGCTGGAATCGATCCCCGAACTGACCGAACGACAGCATGAACTGTACGTACTGATCGGCGCCAATCCCGGCAATTCCGTTGCTTATTATCATAAGAAATTCGGCAAAGGTTCTTTTTATTACTTATTGAATAAACTGGTGGAAAAAGGGGCCATTATTCGACAGGAACAGCATCAGGGCGGTCGGGTACATGACCTTTACCGCCAATTTGTTGTTGTGGCCGAAGACTATCCGCAACGAAAGAACGAGTATAAAGACTATTTGTCTTACATCGCAAAAAAGCCGGAAGTGGATCGTTTTATGACCGAACACATCGGGCAGGCAGTACTCATGGCGGAATTTCTCAAAACGTTAAAAATGGCCTCTGCCACGCTGCAAAAAATGGCCGGATATGGCTTATGCGCCATTGAAAAACAAAAACTGGAGAGAAAGCCGGAATATTCATACTCGGAACAAACCCGTGAAATCCGTTTGACTGAGGAGCAGAAACAGGCCATTCAACAGATTTTAACCAAAACCAATCAGAATACGTTTGCCACATTTTTACTGCACGGCATCACCGGAAGCGGAAAGACTCAGGTGTATATCGAAGTGCTGCGCCGGATTCTGGCGCAGGGGAAGACCGCGGTGATCATGATTCCGGAAATTTCGCTGACACCCCAAACGGTAGCCAGGTTTAAATCTGTAAGCAACGGTCAGGCGGTGGTGTTCAACAGCAAAATGTCTCCGGGCGAACGGCTGGACGCGTGGAACGCCTGTTACGAAGGGAAGGCAAAGGTGGTGATTGGCCCGAGGTCGGCCTTGTTTGCGCCGCTTAAGAACATTGGGTTAATCGTCATCGATGAAGAGCACGAAACCACGTACAAACAGACCGATACGGTTCCCCGTTACCACGCCCGTGACGTGGCTGTTTATTGGGCCAGGATGAATCAGGCGGTGGTGGTGCTCGGTTCGGCTACGCCCAGTCTGGAATCCTATTACAACGCTCGCAGGGGCAAGTACCAACTACTGGAAATCCGCAACCGCATCGACAATATCCGGCTGCCGTCGGTTTATATTGTGGACTTAAAGACCAAACGCGCCCGGGTGGAGCAAAAACCCACCATGTTTTCTCAGGTTCTGGTGGATAAGATCAAAGAACGGCTGGAAAGGAAGGAACAAATATTAATTTTGCAAAACCGGCGCGGGTATTCGGCCTTTATGCAGTGCAAAGACTGCGGGTACATTCCGGCCTGTCCCAATTGTGACGTGGCGTTGACCTATCATTCCTATAACGAAAAATTACGGTGCCATCTCTGCGGACACATTCAGCCGGCTTATACGGATTGTCCCAATTGCGGGGGCGAGCAAATGGTGTACAAAGGCATCGGCACGCAGAGGGTGGAGAGCGAATTGCAGCAACTGGTGCCCGAAGCGCGCATCCTGCGTATGGATCAGGACACCACCCGTGGCAAAGACAGTCATGACCGGATTCTGAACCTTTTTATGCAGGGTAAGGCGGATATTTTACTTGGCACCCAGATGATCGCCAAAGGGCTGGATTTTGGCAAGGTGACTTTGGTGGGCGTGATTTCCGCGGATGTGGGGCTTGGGATTCCGGATTTTCGTTCGCCTGAGCGCGTTTTTCAATTGCTTACCCAGGTGGCCGGGAGAGCCGGACGCAGAGACGAAAACGGAGAGGTGGTGGTACAGACGTTTTTGTACAGTCATTACGCCATTCAATTTGCGCGTACACATGATTACATCGGGTTTTATATGCAGGAGGTGCAACATCGCGCAAATTACGGGTACCCGCCGTATTATCGGTTAATACAGGTACAGGTAAGCGCGCCCAAAGTAAGCGACGCCATCGCCACCGCCCGTATTTTGGCGGTTACCATTCAGCGCCGTGCGCGAAACTATTGCCAGGTAGTGGGACCTGCGCCGGCGCTGCTGTTGCGTATGAATAACCTGTTCCGGTGGCAGTTTTATCTGCGGTTAAACAATAAAACAGACCCCATGGGGCGGCACACCAAAGAAATTATCCGACCCATTCTGGATCCGTATGTGAAGAAAACGAATCAAGAAATTAAGGTTTCGGTGGATGTGGATCCGATTTTGATGGCGTGAAAAAAGGGTTGATGTAAAAATAAATACGATATAAATTCCCAGTTCCGAGTCCCCAGTATTCCGTAATTCAATATTCCACGAAAAAAAGCGAATTTTATGGATGTGTTTCTTGGTATCGGCCAAAGA
>CAZJNP010000390.1:0-3583 GCA_964547355.1 uncultured Calditrichaceae bacterium | reverse complement strand
GAGCTATAAAGGTGAAGTGGAAATTATAGTCGTTGATAGTTCGCAGGATCGTACACCTGAAATTATCCGGAAAAACTATCCCGGTGTTAAGCTGATACATCTGGAACAAAAAACGGACCCGGGGACGGCCCGCAATCTGGGCGTTAAGGAGAGTAAGGGCGACCCGATTCTCTTTATTGATTCGGATTGTCAGGCGGAACCGGATTGGGTCGAAAAAATGGTAACAGTCCATGCAAAATCGGAATATGCCGCTGTGGGCGGAAGTATTGAAAACGGTAATGACGTTAACTCTAACGTGGCCTGGGCCGGATATATGGCTGAATTTCGGGAATATATTCCGCAACAACCGGCGCAGCAGGTGACTCATATTCCAAGCTGCAATATCTCCTATAAGCGATCCGTTTTTGAAAAATACAAAGGGTTTAATCCGCACTATTATCCCCAGGAAGATCTTGAATTGAATTTTCGACTGGGCAAAGGGAATGAACGCATCTTTTTTGATCCTGAAATAAAAATTCACCACCACCATCGCACAGAATTTTTCCCCTTTCTACAACATCAAAAAAATATCGGGAGAATTACCGCAAGATTATTAAAAGAACTCCCGCTAAAAGGTCATGCCATCGCTAAAAACAGATGGTTAACTCTTGTCCTGATTCCTTTTATCACTTTGGTAAAATGGCGGAATACGTTGGCCGTTTTTTATAAATTAAATAGAAATATCCTGTTTTTTCACCCCGGAGCCGTTTTAATCTTTTCTCTGGGATTGATACCCTGGGCTATTGGATTCCTGCAGGGCGCTTTTACCTCTCTGAATAACCGCAAATGAGTAGCCTGCCATGAAGCCTGCCATCATAATCCCAATACAAAATAATGTGGATGATATTGCCATCCTGATTATGCGCATCCTGAAACTGAAAATTGGTGCGGAAATTTTTGTGGTGGATCGCTGTTCTACCGATGGTGCCCGAGAAGCGGTTATTGAATTGGCCAAAAAATATCCGGTTGTACATTTAATCGAACAGAATGACGACACCGGATACGGCGGAAGCCTGAGATTGGGGTTTCAGGCGGCTTTAAGCGGAAATTTCGATCCTATTATCACAATGAACGGGGACAATTCGCATGATCCCGTTTATATTTATGATATGCTCGAGCATTGCCAGGAAAGCGGAGTCATTATTGCCAGCAGATATATTAATGGCGTGCGGGTAGAAAGCTGGCAATTTAAACAATTGCTGTTAAGCAAACTGGCAAACGTCATCATTTCTTTCATCTTAGTAAAACCCGTTTGGGATTTTACCTCCACGTTTCGCTGTTACAGGCGGGATTTTTTGAAAGAAATTGATCTGGAACGTTTACAAGCCCCGCTGTATAGTGTCCAGCTCCAGCTACTCTATATGGCGTATAAAAAAAGATTCAATGTTAAAGAAATTCCATTCATGTTTAAAGATATACATCCGCGGGTGTCAGAAACCCGGGAACATTCCATCTGGAAGACGCTACGGTTTGCCCTAAAATATCGTGCACCATTATTGGAAATATTTCGACATGCTCTTTTCTTTACAAAAGATTATCAACGCTTTATAGATGAATATCAACAATTGGTAAACCCACCGAAATTAAGGAATAATGGGAATTATGAAGTCAAAACCCGGTATTCCATTAGCGTGGGGGTGATGGCATTTAATGAAGAAAAATTGGTCGGGCGATGTTTAGAAGGATTGTTGAATCAGCAACTTATACATGGAGAGATCAAAGAGATAATCGTCATATCGTCCGGGTCCACCGACCGCACCGATGAGATCGTACGGGAATATGTGGAGCGTGATCCCCGTATCCGATTGATTATGCAATCGCGCAGAATTGGGAAGGCTGCCGCGATCAACGAATTTCTTGATATTGCTCAGGGAGATATTGTTGTAATCGAGAGTGCGGATACCATTGCCGAAAAGGAAACGATAGAAATGATGGTACGTCCTTTTTTAAAAAAGGAAATTGGCATGGTTGGCGCCCATCCGGTTCCTGTGAATGATAAGAATACCTTAGCAGGATTTTGTGTGCATACGCTTTGGGATTTACATCATAAAATTGCCCTGGAAAAACCCAAATGCGGGGAAATGATTGCCTTTCGAAATATCATTAAGGAAATTCCGAACTATACGGCAGTGGATGAGGCCGCCATCGAAAGCCTGATCCGGAGCTTGGGTCTGGAGCTGGCGTATGCGCCGGAAGCTATTGTTTATAACAAAGGACCGGAAAATATCAAAGATTTTATCAAGCAGAGAAAACGCATCGCCGCCGGACATCGTCATTTAAAAGCGACAATGGGGCACCAGGTGGCGACAAGTTCACCTTTTACCATTTTTAAACATCTGATCGAATTACGTAACTGGAAATTGAAATATATCTTTTATATGATGCTGCTTATTCTAATTGAGGCTTATTCCAGATTTGTGGGTACCATGAATTTTTATCTTAGAGACCGAAATCCTTTTATCTGGGATATTTCCAAATCAACAAAAAAAATGTAATGGATTTGATAGGGTCCTATCCCTTTTTGCTTTATATTAAATTCTTTCTTTAAATTAGAGCCGTTATGTTAGCGGAAAATAAAAGGAGTTTTTTATGCTGGAAAATATGAATTCTTATCTGGTGGATTTTAAACGGGTCATTGATGATGAAATCGAAAAAAATCTCCAGAATGACGATCCCTTAATAGATGCGCTGTATAAATCAGCTTCTTATTCTGCCGGTGGGGGGAAAAGGTTTAGAGCCGTATTTGCGTTACTGGTGGGACGACTTTTTGACGTGCCGGAAGAAAAAATCATTTCCCCGGCTTGCGCGCTTGAACTTGTCCATACGGCTTCGTTAATCATGGACGATTTGCCTTATATGGCCGAATCGCAATTAAGACGGGGCAAACCGGCCAATCATATTGTGTTTGGACAGGACGTAGCGCTTTTAGCCAGTGTGGGACTCATATCCAAAGGTATGGAAATTATTTTAACCGAAGAATCATTAACCATTGAAGAGAGAACCTATGCCGCGACAATTTTAGCCAGAGCCTTTGGGTTTAATGGATTGGCCGCCGGACAATTCGTGGATCTGAAGATAAGACGTAAAGTTTCCGATCCCGAAATATGTAAATTCATCAGTCAGAAAAAAACCGCCGCTTTATTTACGGTGGCGGGGACCACTTCTGCTATGTTAGGGAAAGCCGACGAAAAGCAAAGTATGGCCATTCAGAATTTTTCTGAAAATATGGGGT
Source organism: uncultured Calditrichaceae bacterium (assembly GCA_964547355.1). GTDB lineage: Bacteria > Calditrichota > Calditrichia > Calditrichales > Calditrichaceae > CAZJNP01. The sequence continues at coordinate 312 of CAZJNP010000390.1, read as the reverse complement.
TTGCTTTCCAGATCGTCGATGAGCTTTCGGATATTGAAGGGAACGAGGCCTTTTCCGGCCATCGTCTGGAAAGCGATGAAATGAATTATGTGAAATTGGTCGGCCCGGAGGAAGCCCGGCGGGCGTTAAACGAATATTATAATAAAGCCATGCAGGAGCTGGAAATTTTTGGCGAAAAAGCAGACGAGCTGAAAGCCTTTGGCAAGTATCTTATCGATCGAACATCTTGAAATTGAAACGCTTAATTTAAGGCTCAGGGCTTTTACGTTCTGAGCTTATTTTTTATATGTGGAAATTTATCTCTAAATATAT
>CAZJNP010000389.1:0-3584 GCA_964547355.1 uncultured Calditrichaceae bacterium | reverse complement strand
ATTATAAAACTGATCATTGTGTTTCGTTAGGGTAAAGTTTATTCCTATTAAGACGACTTTACAAATGAAGAAAAAAGTAAAAGGTTGCCTTATGACAAAATTAAAATTATTCGTTCTATCATCATTTTTGCTGATGGCGGGCTGTACGTTCAATGATCCGCAAGTGCCTTCCTGGGATACGGAATGGGCCTTATATCTCCCGGCAAAAACCTGGGCTATGAGCGATATCATTAAAGAGGATAGTCTGCTCCATGCAGATACGACCGCTTCTGGTGTTCCGATTTACGCCTTTAGTATCGAAGATTCCAGCGACTGGCAGCGGATTGAGCAGCAAGATCTGTCGTTTGACCAGCAGGAAGACCATTTCGACGCCGCCATCGGAGAAATTAATGTGGACCCCGGCGCCGCCTTAGGCACCGATACAGTCAACGTCATGGACCTGTTGCCGCCCGAACTGCTGGCTTTAGGCGATACGCTTCCGCCTTTTAGCGGTTTTTCTCCCAACATTCCGGATGACGAGCTTGAATTCTCCGAATACCAGCGTTTACACATCGAATCCGGCGAGTTGTGGATCACTTTCCATAACAACATGTTTCTGACCATAGAATCCGGTATGCGCATCGATATCATCGATAATAGCGGCACAGACTCCCTGATAGGCTCTATAATTTTTGACCAGGCCATACCGTTTGGTACTACAGTAGATAGCCGTCATCTGGATCTATCCGGAAAGGTCATTTCCAATCAATTACGCTTGCATTTTTCCATCTCCATAGCCGGATCGGATACGGTACATGTGTTAACGGAAGAAGAGAAAAACGGCTATTTCTTTACCGACGTTACACTGAGCGCCTTGACCGTGGATTGGGCAGAAGCTAAAATACCGGAACAACATTTTTCCCAGAGCGACTCCATTGATCTTTCCAACGAAGAGGTGCATATTCGGCAGGCCATAATCAATAAAGGAAATATACGCCTGGACCTCGACAATCAACTACCCTTAAATGCCCATATCACTCTGACCATGCCGGATTTCCAGAAAAACGGCGAGCAAAAAGTGGTCGTTGAAACCATTCCTTCGCATTCCACAAAACAAATACTCATCGATCTCAACGGCTGGCAGATCATAAACCACCAATCTCCGGGCGATTTTATCGAAAACATTTACTACACAATGGACGCCGCAGTCGATTCCAGCGATGGATTTACTTACATTTCTTCCGCTGATTACGTCACGGTGAATATGTTTGTGGATTCACTTTATTTCCAGTCTTTTTCCGGGCAAATCGATACGATTGACGTGGACATCACTGAAACAAACCTTGACGATCTGGATTTCTTTAAAGATTTTGAGGGCGATCTGCGCCTGGAAGATTTGACCATGACGTTCACATTTGAGAACCAAATTGATTTTCCGGTGGATGTGAACCTGCGCATAGCCGGCTATCACGAAAACGATCTTAATATCGTCACCGATTCGGTTGTGATTGACCTCAGCGAGCACATCGAACAGAGCTCCGTCTCTCCGGTAACCCAAATCGTTTTAAACAGTACATCCACCTCACCCAGTATTGTGGATTTACTGGAGATTCTACCCACAAAAATAAAAGTATCCGGCAGCGCTACAGTCGCCGGGGATGGCAGCATCGCGGTCGGCCAGGGATTACGCGCCTTATATAAGGTTGAATCTCCCCTGACTTTGGAAATCAAATCCGAAATCACCCAGGAAGTTTCCGTCGACACGCTCACCGAAGAAGATATCGAGCCAGATACCAAGGAAGTGCTGACCCAAGAATTACAAAGCGCTTATTTGGAAATAAAAGTCAAAAATCAATTACCACTGGGCATGGGGTTGGATTTTTATCTTTCCGCAGATCGTTCAGACTTGTACGACGACCAAATCTCCGACTCCACCCGGAAATACGTGCTCCATGGATTGATAACAGCCGGAGAAACCGGACAGGACGGTTATGTGGTCTCAGGAACGGAAAGTACCATTAAAATGAACCTCTCTCAGACGCAGTTACAAATATTTAATATCACGCCTCTTTACATGCGGATGGAAATGACTATTCCGCCAACACAAGGCGTGATCCGGGTTCGACAAACCGATAAAATACAAGTTAACCCGATTGTACGTATTAAGTACCGGGTAAAAAATGAATAACAGGAAAACAGCTATGAAACGAATCATTCTAATAACGCTGGTTTTGTTTAGCGTGGCTTCCGCCCAGAATTTTGACGGTGTGGGTTTAGGCCTGGCCGGCAGTTACACCGTAACCAGCCGGGGAATCGATGCCCTGAGCTGGAATCCGGCGAATATTGCCCTCCCCCGGGGAAATACGATGGAGTTAAATTTGGTGTCGCTAAATGCAGCGTTTTTTAATAACGCATTTAGCTTTCACACCTATAATCGTTATTTTACGCACGATGGTAACCCGGACACCCTGCTCGATGCCGGTGAAAAAAGAGATTTCCTCAACTTAATTTCCGACGATTTTTTGAAATTGAATTCCAATATTGCGGTCAATGTGTTCGGTTTAGCCTTTAATAATTTTGCCATGGCCATACAAGTTGTTTCTCAAAGCGATATCGGCATTAATAAAAAACCCCTGGAAATGGCGCTTTACGGCGAAGATATTACACCGGATTACGAGTATTATGTTAAAGAACAGTTAAAAGGTTCGGCTTTTGCCGCGGTAAAAGTTTCATTCGGTTATGCCTATCCCTTACGGTTACAGCAGTTTTTCCCGGAACTGAATCCGGAGATTAATCCCGTGGCCGTGGGCGTGGCCGTAAATTACTACCTGGGTCTGGGAGTGGCGCAGGTATTGCAATCCGAAATGCTGCTGCAAAGATTTCCGGATGAAACCGGCGGGGACAACGAGTCTCTGAAATACATGGGAAATGCTTCGGTGCGTTTTGCCGGCCTGGATAACGGTATGCTGGCCGGACGCGGTCGCGGTTTTGATTTCGGTTTGTCCGGCGGTTACGGTTCGCGCCTGAAACTGGGCATCAGTTTTTCCAACCTAGGCGCATCCATTGACTGGAACAACAACACCCAGATGGCTATCCAATCCATAAGCGATTCCATAAAAGCTTCCGATATATTCGAAGACGATTGGGATGCAAACGCCACCAAAACGGATACGACCATGGACATCGCGTCGTTTTCCACTCCTTTGCCCTCGGTGATGCGCATCGGCGGAGCCTTTTATCTGATGCCCACCTGGCTGGTAATGGCCGAATGGCAGCAGGGATTAAACCACGCCTTTGGCAACTCTACTACGCCACGCCTGAGTGTGGCCACCGAATATAAGGTATTGAACTGGCTCCCTGTCAGAGGCGGAATCGCGATTGGCGGTAAAGAATCCTTCCTGCTTAGCATGGGTTTTGGTCTGCACCTGTTCGTGCTGGATTTCGACTATTCCTTTGCCATGAAAAACGCCCTATGGCCGACCCATTCGGAAGGCCTTTTTCAGGCTTTAAGTTTAAAAATAAAATGGTAATGCATGTCCCCCAAAAAGACAAACAAAAGAGGCTGTCTCAAAAGTAAAAGAGTCAGCCTTTTTTATTAAGCTATT
>CAZJNP010000388.1:0-3604 GCA_964547355.1 uncultured Calditrichaceae bacterium | reverse complement strand
CCAATAAGGTAAACAGTGTTTTAATCAACGCGTCTCTTGGAAATGAATGCGCATAACCCGATCCGATGACGCAGCGCATTGCCACGCCCCAATGATGCATTTTCAGAATTCCCAGATCGACGATGGCGCCGTTTGTGGGGAGAAACTTGGAATCGGGCAGCAGCACCTGGAGATCATTGAAAACATGTAAGTCGTATAATTCCTTTCCACTAACGTACAGAAATAAATCATCCAGATTTTTTGGGTGTTTTATTTCCTCCTGCGGGTACACCGTGCTTAGGGAGAACAGGTTTATATGGTCTGGCAGGCGCAAATTCTCGAAATCGTTGCGGCAGGAGAGGCGCGATAAATTTTCGATGCCTTCGGGCAGATCGGTTAAATCGTCAATAAACTCCTGAGACTTCTCAATCAGATGCAGCCATTCTGTGAAAAATTTAATCTTAGTTTTGGCTAAAACGGAAACCAGCTTATGCATCATGCGGTTGGGTAGAGAGAACAGTTTTTCATGTTTTTTGAATATCTTCAGCAGTTTGGTGATTTGTTTGGTGCTTTTGGAAGAAGCGGCCGGCGCGCCTCTGATGGCGCCGGCCAGACTGACGAGGGCTTTAGTTTTAGCGGTAATGGACGCGCCCGCATCGATCCGTAATAGTTCCATGACTACCGGCGCTCCTTTGCTGTATCCCAGGAAGACGAGCGGGCTGGATTTATCCCACTCATCATTAACAATTTCAATCACTCTTTCCGCGCAGGCACGGTTGCTCTCGAAGGAATCGTCATATGCTGCATAGATTACCCGGAATCCCAGATCTTCCAAGAAAGGCTTTTGCTGCTGGAATGTTTTTTCTTTTAGCAGATGATGCCCGAAACCCGGAACGATGACAATCGTCCAGTTTAACCGCTCTGCCTGCCGGTTGTTAAGCTCGCTCACGGCGGGTATTTCACCGCTAAAATGCGTTTGGTACAGGGTCGGATTCTGGTTGAGATCCATGAGTTTGAAAGCATTTGGGGAATGTTGGTCGTAAGTGGTACCGGCAGGCAGGAAGTAGAAATAGTCCGCCAATTCCTTTTGTTCCTGCCTCAGGTAGTGCTGAAAAATCTGACCGAACCGGATTTTCCATTTTTCAACGGATTCTGACATAAAAATTTACCTGTCTTATAATTCATGATTTGATAATTGAAACATCACTGAATTCTCTGCGCTAAGAAAACATGTTGTCTGTTAGCGCTTTTGGATTACATTCAGAAAACGGATTTTGATTTTAAACCTTCGTCAGTGTTAAATGTAAAAACCACAGCGCCCGGAAATGTTTCTAATCCGCGTATTTCCTTTTTCTTAAGCCACCCGCCGGTATTAAAAAGAGTCACTGGTCTGAAATCAGCAACGGCATAAGGTTGAGTCTTAGGAGGCCGCGGCGCATCAAACGAAATGGGTTGGTGCGTATGTCCAAAGATAACGCGCGTCGGTGGTTTGATATTTAAATTTTCTTCAAAATTAATGCGGTCAATCTCAATCAGGGATGATGAGTAAAATCTTTTGAAACGGGCCAGAACGTCTTTTTTGCTAATGAACTCAGCGCTAAAACGTGCTTCCTGCGTCTTTTTCAAATCATCTAAGATTGATTTTTTGATTTCTTCGAATAGTTTATCGGTGATCAATTCCTTATAAAATTCATACCATGGGAATTCTGCCTCTTTATCTAACTTTTTTTGCAGTCGTTCCAGATATTTTTCAACACGACTTAGGTTTTTATCTTTTACTTCCCGTTGAACTTTATAAACCACTTCAGACAAAGGTCCGGCCATGCCAACTCCTGTGCAGGCTAGCTGATTAAGCGGAAAATTAACGGCCACCATTTCCCTGAGATCGTATTCGTCGCCCAACTGTAAATCTTCCTGTGCGATATCCATCAGAAATTCGCCCGTAAGAGACCAGTACTTTTCCAGATAATGTCCGTGAGTAAGCAAATAGGTCTCCGAAGGGGTCATTAAATACAGGTTGGGATAGGCAAAATTAAAACGGGTTGGCGGGTGGGTAATGTTGTCCAGGAACAAACCGCCATACCTCGGCCCGTTTTCATTCTGAGTGACGCCGGCAAGGAAAAGCGGTTTGGGATTATTTACGTCTCGGATATCAAGAATACCCGGGACAGACATGCGAAAGGCGCGCGGGGGGTTCTTTTTATTAATCTGATCAATGATGTTTACCTGGTGCTCAACGATATGCCACAAATCGCCATCATGATTGCCGGGCACATAAATTATTTCGTCGGCGATTTTATCTTTCTGTATTTGTTCAAAGAAGACCTTGGCCGCCTCATATGCCTTTTTGTAACCGGCAATAGAAAAATCCAGAATATCTCCCAATAGGATGAGATAATCATTGTGCTGACCGGCCTTTTCCCTAAATTGGTCATATTGGGTTCCTATTTCCCAACCGCCATTATCGTTTGATTCCACTAAAATACCCATTGGATCGCCAAAATGAGTATCGGAAATAATTGCAAATTTCATGGGATGATTCCTCCATCATTATTAAACATGAACCATCCCTGGTATAATTTTCCTGCTTTTTCTGATCAAATGGTTACGGATATTTCTTCAAGCCCTTTGGCATAAGCCGAAGCCAGGCCATCTAAATCCTCTAATGCTTTGTTTAAATCATCGTCGTTATCAATAAAAAAAGGCTCTGCGATTATGCATGGAGCATTGGTGTAATTTAACAGATAACCGCCCCGGTCTTCGCTTGTTTTGGGTTTAATGCCCCGATTGGGAAGCTGTAAATAATCCACTATATGTTGCAGCATTATGGTGGCAATGGCTTTGCCTTTTTTGGATTTGTGATAGTACAGGACTTCGCTTCCAGAGGTCCGGGTATCATAAGCGTTGCAATGCAGGCTCACGATAAAATCCGGCTGCAAGGCGTTGATATCGCCGGGCAACTCCACATATGTTCGGCGATAGATGCGCTGTATGGTTACTTCCTGTACCATCTGTTCGATCCGGCGCGCCAGGTCTTCATTAAAATCAAATTCCGTGATTCCTGATTGCGCGTTTATAGCGCCGGGGGAAGACGATTTATGACCGATTACCAGTGCACACAATTTGTTCATGGGTAAATCTCCTTAACCTGATTAGTAGAGTTTTTCTGGATTTATTTTTTTTGCGTAATCTTTCAGTTTAACCAACAAAGCCGTTGCGGGATAAATAGTCCCGTTTTCCAGTTGATACCGTTGTGGTTGTATCATGGCCGGCATCATGAAGAGCCCGTCTTCGGTTTCGAAAAAAATAAAATCCGCATTTAAAGCCGGAATTTTTAAAAGCAATATGCGGGAAGGATTTTTAACCTGGTGCTTTTCAATTAGTTTGGAAAGCTTTTTTCGGACTTTCCCGATGATTTGCACTGCTTTGATGCCGCCCAGTTCGCCGCCAATCCAGGTCGTTTTCTTTTTAACCAGTTCAAATTTTGTGATTAAAAGAGTGTCAACGAAAACCGGAAACCAGAGCGTTCGGGCATCGCGCATGATATTTTTGGGGGTTGATTGCGGATCAAATGATTGCAGGTCTTTCAGCCGGATGAATCTTTCCGGAAGAGCAGGACCAAGCC
>CAZJNP010000387.1:0-3617 GCA_964547355.1 uncultured Calditrichaceae bacterium | reverse complement strand
ACTTAAAATAATTTTTGCCTGGTTCCCGGTGATGTTATTAACGGCAACCGCGGCTTTTGTAAGTGGCTTAAATATTTAATGGGGAGCTGCTCCCTTATTTAACACAAACCTAACTAAAGGAGGCTTTTTTATGTTTAGTGAAACTACAAAAACGCAGCGCACGATTATGGCCGTGACGGCCGTAGTTGCGGGCATTTTTATGATGTATGTAGCGCCCTCTCAGGCCATGCATACACTTAAGATTGCCTTGCGGGAAGTAATGGAACGGTTAATTCCGTTCGATCCGGATTTCTATCCGGCAGTGCCTATTTTAGGCGCGACTTACAGCATATGGATGATTGGCCTTTGGCTTTTTGGCGCTTTTGCTGTAATTCTTGCCAAAAAAATCTATGACGGAGCGCAATGGGCGCGCAGTATCTTGCTGGGATTTTCCGCTTTTACGGCCGTTGCCGGAATGACTATGCTAATCCCCTGGATGGTTTTGGTAGTATCCGATTATTCCCACGGACCTGTTCCGGGAATTTTACCTCCGCCTGCCGGCACTTCTGTTATGCCTCCGGTTATCTGGACGCTGGCTTTTGGTCTGCTTTTTTATTATGTCTTTTTACTTCTGGACAACGACAGTATTAAAAACAAAATCATTAAGCTGATTCCTTATACTTTCGTAGGAGTCGTTGCCGGTATGGTATTTATGAACGGCCAGCACGGCGTGCGTTATTTTATTTTTATTCCGGAACTGCTAACCGATAATCCTCCCAGTGATTTCAGCCCTTACGGAAATTTCTTTACCAATTTGGATTATTACAACGCCTTGGCTTTAACCACCATTTCACAAGCCCAGTTGGATTCCATTAAGGTGGACCAGGTGGTCAATATTGTTAATAAAGCGCACGAGGTGGTTCCGCAAGTTGTTAAATTTTCCAAACCGACATATGATCCGAACACGTTGGTTCTTCTGTTAGGCGGATACATGAATTATTTGTCATCATTTCTGATGATATTAGCCATTCCTTTCCTGGCTCTAAAGAAAAAATTCGGTTATTACACAATACTGGGCACTTCTCTGGCAACAGCGCTGATTGGCTTTCAGGGCTATATTGTTCGTCATTCCTTTGAATGGGGAGTTGGCGGTTTGTTGTCCTTAGCTTTGTTTGCGTTGTTTCTGATTCCTATGTTCAAAAAATTGTTTATCGAAGAAGAAACGGCTTAATTCTGTACTTTTATCCGGCGGCATTTGTCGCCGGATTCTTCTTTAAAAATATAACTCCCTTTTTGGAGGTTCAGAAATGAAAAAATTATTTGTTGTTCTAGCACTCCTTTTGAGTATATCGACGGTAATGGCTACGGACGGGGATCAAATGATCGGTATTTCGGCTATGCAATGGGCGCGCGGCGGCGCCATTGTGGCAGCCCCGGTTGATATTCCCAGCATGCTGTACAACCCTGCCGCTCTGGGCGAAATCGGTTTTGGTAATTTTGGATTTGACTTAAGTTTAGGTATTATGAACCCGCCGCGTAAAATCACCTCTGCTGCTGGTACTACTGAAAGCAATTCCAATTTGTATTTGGGAATGGGCAACGGATTTGCAGTAAAAATATCCGAAAAAGTCCTTTTGGGCATAGCTGCCGGCGGTGTGGCTGGAATGGGTGTAGATTTCCCATCTACTACGTTGCCGGATAATCAGGGAACACCATTTCCGGAAAATACCTCTATTGTTACGAAAAAAGGATTGTTGAAAATTGTGCCCACGGTTGCTTTTAAAGCATCGGAAAAGTTGACGATCGGTGTTTCTCTGCAAATCGGTCAACAATCCCTGGCTCTGAAAACACCGGGATTCATCATGCCGCAAACAGAAGCTTATGGCTTTGGTGGCGCTTTTGGTATTATTTATCATATTCTGCCCAATTTGCAGGCCGGCTTATCTTATACTTCAAAGATGAGTATTGCCGAATACACATTTAACGGTACCAGTCCTATGGCTGGCGAAGGCGAGTACACCATGGAAATGAACAGCCCTCAGCATGCTGCCTTTGGTCTGGCTTTCAAGCCCATGCCCAAATTACAGGTCGAAGCGGATGTGAAGTGGTATAACTTTTCCGACGTGATGGATAAAGTTGAGTTGAAAGGCCCAAATGGGGCGGTTATTCCCCTTAACTTTGGCTGGGACGATCAAATCGTGTACGCTGTGGGTGCTAATTTTAAATTGGTACCGGGTAAAGTATGCTTGCGGGCAGGCTACAACTACGGTAAAACACCAATAGGCGAAGAAGACGTGGACAGCAATCTGGGCTCCCTCGCGGTGGTTGAACACCATGTTTCCATCGGTATTTCCAAAAAATGGAACGATACATGCAGTTCTACGTTGTCCTTTACGCATGGATTCCATAATGAAGTTGAGTCCAGCCTTACTCCCAACAAAATCGAAGCTGAACAGAACATTGGCTTTTTACAGTTCAGTTTCCGTCTGTAAATGATTTTTTTGTCTGTTAATAAACGGAGCCGTAATTTTGCGGCTCCGTTTTTATATTCACAAAAAGAATGGAACGCCTTATGATGATCAAAGAGTTTATTAAAATGAAAATTAAAAAAGGATGTGTAATTATGATGCTGTTATTTTCTGCAATGACCGTGAATTCTTTGAGCGCACAGGAAAACACTGCTTTTCGGCAGGATTTCTACAAGGATGTGGAGCCGATTAAATTAATCGATCCGCTTACCTATGTGCTGGGCGCAACGGATAAGGACGTTCCTTATGTTTATTCTTATACGGATATTATTAAGTATAGCGGACATTCCTGTCCCTCAGTGGCCGGCGCTTATAAGATGACACAAATTGCGTTAAAGGAACTATACGGCGAAGAAATGCCTCAGCGCGGTCAAATTAAAGTAACAATGAAAGGCGCTCCGGACGAAAAAGTAAACGGTCCTATCGCCCAGGTAATCTCTTTTATTACTGGCGCTGCCGGTAATACCGGTTTTAAAGGAATGAAAGGAAAATTCAGTCGTTATAATTTGTTAACCTTTGACGCTGAAAATTCCCCTGCGGAAGACGTATGGGCGGAAGCAGTTTTTGAACGCACGGATACCGGCAAAAAAGTGGTTGTGTCTTACAAATTGGATTTGGTGCCCGGCTTTCCACAAATCGGGCAACTGATGCCTCTGGTTTTAAGCGGTAAAGCCACACCGCAACAGATCAAAGAATTTGGAGATTTTTGGCAAAAGCGCGTCCGCACTGTTTTACTTGATCCTCCGAAAGGCGCGTTTGTGGTAAGCCATCCGGAATAAGTTTTTTGTTAAAGGATAGGTTAAAAGAAAGCATAGTAAAATGAAAAAGCCAAGAAAAATAACCATGCTATGGAAATTTGTGTATTGGCCGGTCCTATGGTTACTGGTGTTTGTTCCGGCTTTCTTTTGGCCACTATCCCTGTATGGGATATGGAAAGTTATTTGCTTGTTTGCGGGCATTATTTTGCTTGCTGTTTCGTTACTTTTGACATCCGCCGGAGGGCGCACGTTAGCTAAGCTGGGCCACCATGAAGCGCATGAAACGATATGGCCGGATAAATTCACTGATTTCGGTATTTTTAGCTGTATGCGACATCCCATGCATCTGGGA
>CAZJNP010000386.1:0-3618 GCA_964547355.1 uncultured Calditrichaceae bacterium | reverse complement strand
CCAATATTCTGGATGTGGATTTTCTGGATGCGGACATCGTAGACCAACTGATGCGTGGTCTGCACGATGCGGCCAACTTTGCGCGCATCACCATTACCGGCGGTGAGATTGCCGAACTGGGTAACCGCATTGGCGGCTGGGGTGACCGAATGCATTTTAACTGGGGCGCCACCGGTATAGGGATTCTGCCCGCTGGACAGAACATCATCGACGGTTCCAATATTCAATCCGGTGATGTGGTGATTGCTTTAAAAAGTCGCGGTTTTCGCAGCAACGGTTTTTCGCTCATTCGGCGCATTATGCAGGAACGCTTTGGCGAAAACTGGCACAGCCAATCTTACGACGCATCCGTTACCTGGGGCGAAAAGCTGTTAACGCCATCGCTGATTTATTCCCCGCTGATTGCTCGTCTGCGTAAAAATAGTACAGAAATTCACGGCATTGCCCACATCACCGGCGGCGGTATTCCTGACAATCTGGAACGCATCTTGAAGCCCCAGCAACTGGGCGCGGAATTAACGGATGTGTTCGAACCGCTGGAAGTGATGCTCAAAGTGCAGGAACTCGGTCAGGTACCGGAAGCACAGGCCTACCGGCTGTGGAATATGGGTAACGGCATGCTGCTCATCGTACCGCCATCCGAAGCAGAAAAAATTCTGCAAATAGCCCAAGAGAATGAATACCAGGCCAAGGTTTGTGGGGAGATTATAAGAGCGCAAAAAATTGTGATTCATACGAAGGGGCTGGAAAGGGAGAAAATAGAGGTGGAATAAAAGGGGCCAAGGACCAAGGGCCGAGAGAGACAATGTATTAAGTAGTAAGTACTAAATCTAATTGAATTGGGTGTGACTTTAAAAAAATCCCAATACTTGATCTACGAAACTTGGTACATAACAACGTATTTTACTATTTATTCACATCTTCTTGGCCCTAGGTCCAAGGCACTTGGTACTCGGCACTCAACACAGTGATAAATTATAAGGAACATAAAACGTGACTGACAAAACCATCAATCACATTCAACTCATCCTAAAAGAGACCGTCCGTGATGTGGCGGGGGAACACCTTCAGGAAGATGCGCACAAATTTTTGAATATCGACACCGGTGGGGTGAAAAGCGGAAAAATCTTCTCCGTGCTTTACGACCTGACGCCCGCACAGGTGCAGATGTTTGCCCATGAATCGTTGCAAGATAAACTATTACACGAGGTATTCATCAACCACTTTTACCAGTCTGAAATTTACCATTCCTACCTGCTAGTCTCCAAGTTACCGGGCGTTACCGATGACGAAGGCGTCTCGGCGCAAAAAGCACTGTGCGACCTGTTCAACTTGCCCTTTGATTACAGTCATCAATGGATTTTTACGCAGGATATTTACTACTTCGAAGCGGCTCTTTCCGAGAAAGAGTTAAAACTAATCGGTTCGGAATTACTGGGTAATCCGCTGATCAATCATTTTGAATATGGCAAATTTACAGGAAAGATCAGTTACATCCCTGAAGTGCGGATGCACACGGACACGCGCACCGAAACCATCGATATCTTTGTGGACGATGACTCTCTGTTGAAGCTTTCCAAAGATATGTTGCTGGCTTTGGACTTGCGCGAGATGAAAGCTATTCAGGAATATTACAGCAGAGCGGATGTGCAGTCCGCACGGCAAAAGGCCAATATGCCTAAACTGCCCACGGATTGTGAAATCGAAGTGCTGGCCCAGACCTGGTCCGAGCACTGCAAGCATAAAGAGTTCAACGCCCTGATTACATACAAAGATTTGGAAACCGGCGAAGAGCGGCAAATCGATTCGCTTTTTAAAACCTTTATCAAAGGTTCAACGGATTTAATTAAAGAACGGCTCGAAAAACAGGGTAAAAAATGGTTGCTCAAAGTGTTTGCCGATAATGCCGGCGTGGTGCGCATTGACGAGCACCGTGTGTTCACCTGGAAGGTGGAAACGCACAATAGCCCTTCGGCGCTGGATCCTTACGGCGGCGCGCTAACCGGCATCGTGGGCGTGAACCGCGATCCGCTGGGTACGGGCGTGGGCGGCGGCAAGCTGCTGTTTAACACCAATGTACTGTGTTTTGGTTCGCCTTATTACGACGGCGAACTGCTGCCCGGACAATTGCATCCCCGGCGTATCATGAGCGGTGTGGTGAAAGGCATTGAAGACGGCGGGAATAAATCCGGTATTCCCACTGTAAACGGTTCCATTATTTTTGATGACCGCTACCGGGGCAAGCCGCTGGTCTTTGCCGGCACGGGCGCGGTGATGCCGGCCAAACTGGGCCGGTACAATTCCTGGGAGAAAAACATTGATCCCGGAGACCGCATTTTGATGGCCGGCGGTCGCGTGGGCAAGGACGGCATTCACGGCGCCACCTTTTCGTCGCAGGAAATCGACGAACATTCGCCGCGTTCTGCCGTGCAGATCGGCAGTCCCATTACGCAAAAAAACATGTCCGATTTTATGGAACAGGCGGCCAAAGCCGGTTTGATCAAATGCTCAACCGATAATGGCGCCGGTGGACTTTCTTCTTCCATCGGCGAGCTGGCCACCATTCCAGGCGGCGCGGTGGTGGAACTTCATAAGGTGCCGCTGAAATACTCCGGTCTAAAACCTTGGGAAATATTTGTTTCTGAATCCCAGGAGCGCATGACGCTGGTGGTGGAAGCGAAGGACGTTCCGGCCTTGCTGGACATGGCAGCGGATTTTGAAGTGGAAGTGACCGACATCGGTTATTTTACGGACAGCGGCGTGCTGGATGTGTGGTATGGTGAAGATCGAATCCTTTATCTGGATATGGACTTCTTACACGACGGCGTTCCTAAAAAATATCTGGAAGCAGAATGGAAGGCGCCGCAGGTGCAGGAACCGATTTTGCCCAAAGCAATCGATTACAACGAAGTCCTGCTCAAATTGATGGGCAGTCTGAATGTGTGCTCGCGCGAACCGGTCATCCGTCGTTATGATCACGAGGTTAAGGGAAAGTCGGTAATCAAACCACTGATGGGCGGCAAAGGTCGTGCACCTCAGGATGCGGCTGTGATGCGGCTGGATTTCGATTCCTATGCAGGTCTGGCCATTGCCAACGGCATTCATCCCCGTTACGGTGATATCGATGCGTATGAGATGTCCGCAGGCGCGTTTGATGAGGCTGTACGCAGCATCATCGCCGTGGGCGGGAAGCTGCCGGACTGGCCGGGCGACGAGAACCTGTTCTGGACGGTGAATGATAATTTTTGCGTGCCTGATTCGGTCTACCATCCCCAAAACAATCCCGATGGAAAATACAAGCTGGCCCAGCTGGTACGCATGAATCAGGCGCTCTACGATATGGCCACCTTTTTCAATATTCCCATGACTTCCGGCAAGGACAGCATGAAAAACGATTTTATTAAGGAGGGCGTTAAAATTTCCGTACCACCAACCATTTTGTACTCCATGGTGGCTAAAATTCCCGACGTGCGGCAGACGGTCACTGCGGAATTTAAGCAGCCCGGCGATCTGATTTATCTGGTAGGGCAAACCTTTGACGAATTGGGGGCATCGGAATTTTATCAGCTGTTCGGCGAACTGGGCGCCAATGTGCCTAAAGTGCGACCGGAACTGGCT
>CAZJNP010000385.1:0-3626 GCA_964547355.1 uncultured Calditrichaceae bacterium | reverse complement strand
AAGAAATATGGTTCAACACATGTTAATAAAAAAATCAGGGAGTTAGTTGCTCGCCGCGCATCCATCGGTTCGCAAAAATCAACCACCCCATTCCATAACCAATAAAAAACAGCCACCAGGAATAGTCATCAGGGACGCCTTGACGCAATATCTCGGGAGTTTCTGTAAAAAAGCTGGCCAAAATCAAAGCGGCAGACGTAATCATCCCAAGCCATTCCTTAGGATTAAAAATCTTTTCAGTAAACCGCTGCGGATAATGAAAAACAGCCACCGCTCCGACAATCAACCCAATGCTTACAAGAACCGGTGCCAGCCAGGGAGCAATCCATGGCAGTGGGATTAAAAACAGAATATCCCATTCCGTCCAGCTTACCGGCCAGTTGATTAAAACTTTTAACCACAGGTAGTAAAAAATATCCCAGATGCCAAAAGTATAAACAAATAGGGCAAATTTTTCTTTGAATCTGTCCGCCGTTATTTTAGCCACATACCACAGCATAATCAGCGTTGCGGCTTCTCTGCCCAATTCAATCAACGCCACCCGGGGGGGGATCATTTTCATAGGGAATGAAAATCCCTCCGGATAATAAAGCAGCCTTAAATAGACAACGACTGCAGTTTCCAGATAAGCCATGGCAACGGCAAATACGGCATAAAGCACCAGTCGCCGGTTTACAGAACTTTTTAACTTCTCCCGCATCATTTCCCGAATCTAATTAAAATCCCAGTTGTAGCATCTGAGTAATCTGCACCATTGCGCGTAACTGTAAATGTTTTTCCCCGGGGGCAGGATCGCTCACATAGAGCGGCAAAATAATCTTTGCCGGGCCCATCGTTATTTTGATCCCGGACTCGGCAAAAAGACGGTCTTTGTTCAACTCTGAAATCTTGTCGCCCAGAACCGCTACCGATCCGTAAATGTTTGGCAGGAATTTAACAAATTTCGTTTCTACAGAAAAGGAGGCTCCGATTTTCCCATGGAAAAAGGGATTTTGCTGCTGATTATATCCGTACATTCTCATCCCGCGGTCCAGAGAATAATAGTGGTTTGGGGCCATGATTCCCCGCCTCTGCCAAAGAAACTGTTCGTGTTTGGGGTCGATATCTCCCGCTACAAAAATATATTCCTGAAGCGGCGCGGTGCCGGATAACAAACCGCCGGAATAGGCACGCAGCCTGATAAAACCGCTTCTTGAAAAATACAACCTGGCACGCGCGTCAAGTTCTATCTTGGAATAATCTATGGCAGAATTAAATACTGGCAGGGCTTTTTCTGCTTTCAACCAGAATTTAAAGCGCGTAAGCATACTCTTTTTGTAATAGGTCATTTCCAAAGCTGTCGTTTCATATTTTTCCTGCTCAACATAATCTGGTTCATAGTAACGCTGGTTGTACAAATCCACTGCATTCAGAATGAAATCCAGTTTATAATAAAAATCATCTCGATCGCGGGATTGAAAATAATTATGAACCTTCACGGTTCCCCGTTTCATTCCGTCTTTGTCCATGATCTGCGCTCGGATATCCGTAAAATTTACGAACGGAAAATGAAACCGATTAGTCAGCGAAAACTCGTAACCGGTTTTCCGGGAGTGGATAGCATAAAAAACGTGTCCGGTCATGAACCATTGCATGATGATTGGATTTCCTGTCCAAAACAGGACACCTAAGCGATGTTTGTCCACATAATTTTCATAATAGTAATAGGGCAAAACCGTCATCTGATAAACTTCAAACCGTGGAATCTGAGGGAAAAAATTCACTTCAACTTCAGGCAATCCGGTGCGGTTGTTTAAATAGTTGGTTTCAAAAATGCGATATTCCGGATTTACTTTGATCTGTTTTGCCGGGGCGGCATGTTCAAAAAGCACCGGCTTGTTCGGGTCGGCCTGCCACCGTTTATGCAACGTGTCACCAGATTCGGTAATCAGACGAACAGGTGCAGGCATATCCTTCATGGTCCCTTTGTTTCGTATAAACACTTTGGTCTCGTAGCTTTGCCCTTTTTTTATGGTTTTGGCCGAAGAAACAACGAAATCGCAGAATTTCGTAGAGTTGTACCAGTCTTCCACGAACCAATCCAAATCTGTGCCGGATACTTCGCTCATGGTCTCAAAAAAATCTGTAATCTGAGGATGTTTACCGTTCCAGCGATCGAAATAAAGGTGCATACCCCGCCAGAAAACATCCGGTGTCAGATACCATTCCAGTGCCAGGAGGAGAGCAATCCCTTTATGGTAATTTATGGAAGAATAATTACTGCGCGAATACTCTTCCGCCCGTAAATTCATCGGTTGGTCTGCGCGTAAATTGAGCTTGGTTCCGTAAGTCATGTGAACCAGATCCCATTCACCCACATCGTTCAACAAATGCCATCCTTTAAACAATTTGCTAAAATCGGTGACGTTATACCGCCCGTAATAATGCTCCATGTATTTGTATTCCAAAAAGCTGTTCATCCCTTCGTCCAAAAACGTAGACGCCCGTTCATCCGAACCCAGCATACCCATAAACCAATTATGACCCACTTCATGCATGACCACTATTTCCAGAGCACGCATCCACTTCATCCCGGGAAAAGAAACGATGGTTATCATAGGGTATTCCATCCCCCCGCCGGCTTTCATGGCACCATCCACCACTGAGGCTTTAGGATATTGATACCGCCCCACATGTTTTCCGTAAAAGGCTACTGTTTTTTCCACATATTCCGGTACATGACGCCAGGCATAAGCGTTTTGCGGCGTTACCAGGACGTTGGTCAGCACGCCGTGGTTATGTGTTTTACGCAGCAGCATATAAGCGGGTCCGGCAAACCAGGCAAAATTATGCACATTCTCCGCCACAAACCGCACGGTTTTCGTATCCTGAACATCAAGCGCTTCTTTCTTTGTTTTTAGCCATTTCTTCACGAAACGTTTGCGTTCTTTTTTGGGCAGTTTAATCAAATATTGGGTGGTATCCGCTAACTGCTTCATGAAAGCTTCTTCCTGCGGATTGTCCTGCAACATGCCAGTGGCGTCAATGACGAATTGCCGGGGCAGGGTGATTTCCACATCAAAGGTGCCGTACTCTCCGTAGAACTCGCCCATCTCCAGATAGGAATCGGGATGCCAGCCTCTCTGATCGTAAACCACCACTTTGGGGTACCACTGGGTGGCGGCAAAATAGTTGCCGTCAAAATAACCCATGCGGGAAAAAACTTTCGGGAATTTACCTTCAAATGATAGCTCCAGTACCAGACTATCCCCTGGCAAAAGCGGCTCTGCCAGTTGGATTTTAGCTTCATCAATGGCGTCCTGTTTTAAATGCCATTTTAACGGTCGTCCCTTTTCCTGCACCGATGTCAGGTTCAAATATCCCCTTGTTTTCGGTTTGGAAAAGTGATAACTACGCTTGCCAAACGACGCCATCTGGCGGGCAAACGGGGTGTCGTTGGTCTTGAAGGCGTTGGGATAAAGGTGCATCCAGATATAAGTGAGCGTATCCGGCGAATTGTTTTTGTAAATCAGCCGTTCCTGCCCATGGTAGGTCTTCTTTTCCGTATCCAGCGTCACTTGAATTTTGTAATGAACGGATTGCTGAAAATACGAATCCGCCATGGCCAGACCGCAAAAAAACAGAAC
>CAZJNP010000384.1:0-3629 GCA_964547355.1 uncultured Calditrichaceae bacterium | reverse complement strand
ATTCAGGACAGAGATGGGTACATGTGGTTTGGTACGCTTAACGGGATTTATAAATTTGATGGTCGTGATTTTCAAAATATTACAAAGGTAAACGGTCTGGCGTCAAATTATATTGAGAGTGGTTTTATCGACTCCCGGGGTAATCTGTATTTTGGTCATAATAATGGTAAAATCTCCAAGTATAATTGGCAAAAAAAGGAATTTGAAACTGTTTCACTGTTGCCGGAGAAAAAGCAAATCAATGTTTCAGTGGTCTGTTTTAGTGAGGATTTGTCAGGAAGGCTATGGGTTGGAACGCTTGGCAAAGGGCTTTTTGTGATAGATCAGGACACGATTATTAATTATAATGTAGAATCCGGGCTGCGGAACAATTTTGTGCATGATGTCAAACTGGACTCCGATTACAAACTATGGATTGCAACCGGTGCCGGTATAAATTATTACGATTTAAATCAACAAAAATTACTTGCCCTCGAGGGAGATTCTTCCGGTTACATCAGTCTTATTGTAAAAAAGGACGGGACAAAATGGCTAGCCAGTTATCGAGATGGGATTCGGATTATCGATCGAAATAATAAGCCTGTTCGCAATTTTACAGAAAAAGACGGTCTTGTCAGTACAAATATCAATTTAATGTTTCAGGATCATGAGGGCAAAACCTGGATTGCAACTGCAGATCGTGGGCTATCGTGCTTTGTACCGACCGATGATAAAGAAGAAAAGGGTTATTTTAAAACTTATACCACTGAAAACGGTTTAAGCCTCAACATTATCACTGCCCTATCGGAAGACTGGGAAGGAAACATCTGGATTGGCACGGGTGGAAAAGGGGTATGTCAATTGCGTGATGAGAGCTTTAAAATTTATACGGATGAACATGGATTAGTTGATAACAGTATATGGGCAATTTTTGAGGATGACCGCGGAAATATATGGTTTGGTAGCAGTGAAGGAATTTCAGTTTTACCTAAAGATTCAAAGAAAACAACTGGAAATATTATTTTGGGTGTAAAAAAAGCTGGGTTGCAAAACGTAATGCAGATTGTTCAAGATAAAAATAATAACCTATGGGCTTTGGCTTATGAAAATGGAGTATATCGAAAACCAGCTAGGTCAAATCGATGGGAGAAGGTTCGGTTGCCAAAAACAATTTATGCTCCTGAAATAAGCTCCATAGCGATAGATGAAGAAAACAACTTATGGATTGGTACCGATTTTGATGGGGTATATGTATGGAATTTGGACACACATGCATTAACACAGTATACGCGTCAATCTGGTAAAATTCCAAGTGATACTGTTAAGGTAATTTATTTGGATAGTACTGGCCGCATCTGGATTGGCACCCTAAATGGCGGTATTAGCTGTTTCGACGGAGATCAATTTTATAAACTAGATGGCATAAAATCCGCTTTCAGTTTTGCCGAAGATCGCGAAGGAGATCTCTGGATTGTAACCCAGGATGATGCACTTTATCGCTACAGAGAAGGTAAATTCGAAGAATTTACTGATCGGGGGTTGCAAGGACAAACGCTTTATTCGGTATTAGCGGATGACCTGGGAATTTGGGTTGGTACAACGGCCGGTTTAGCCCGTTTGCTTTATGGTCGAAATAAGTTTGAGTTTTTCGGGCTCAAGGAAGGTTACCCCATTGCCGAAACCAATGAAAATGCCGCCTTCCGTGATAGAGACGGGAATATATGGTTTGGTACCATTGAAGGTGCTGTTCAGTTTTGCGCTTCAGAGGTTCGTGTAAATAAGATCCCACCTAAAACATATATCACAGGTATTGAAATATTTCACGAGCCAGTTCCTTTTACAGACGCTCACTCCTTTTCCCATGATAAAAACTACATAACATTTAACTATATCGGGTTGAGTTTTACTGTTCCGGAAAAAGTGCTTTATAAATATAAACTCGACGGATTTGACTCCGATTGGTCCCCACCCACACGGGCCACTTCAGCCACCTATTCCTATTTACCGCCGGGGAATTATCGTTTTATGGTTCAGGCTTGCAATAACGATGGTTTTTGGAATCCAGATCCGGTCATCTATACATTTGTTATTCGTGCTCCTTTTTGGCAAAAGAGCTGGTTTCTTCTTTTAGCGTCGACACTTTTTACCGGAGGCCTCTATCTGTTTGTCAAACAAAGAACCATAAAAATAGAAAAAGACCGTCAGGTCCTGGAACAAAAAGTACGCGAACGCACCCGGGAATTGCAAAAAGAAAAAGAAGAAGTGGAAAAAGCATTAAAAGCATTAAATGAAAGTGAAGAAAAATTTCGCACCTATACGGAACTGGCCAGTTCCGGGATATATATCCATCAGGATAATCATTTTTGCTATGTCAATAAGGCCGGAGCGAATATTTCCGGATATTCATTAGAAGAATTAATGGAGATGAATATCTGGGATCTGGCGCATCCCGAAGACCGTGAGATGCTTCGGCAACGTTATGCGGCTAGAGTGCGCGGTGAGAATGTACCAAGCAGGTATGAATTCCGAATAATTGCCAAAGATGGCAGTATAAAATGGTTGGATTTCAGCGGCCGGGTAATCGAATTTGAAGGAGCACCTTCTGTACTGGCCACCGTTGTGGATATTACGGATCGTAAAAAAGCAGAGGAGGCTTTACTCCAGGAGAAGGAGAGGTTATCCGTTACATTGCGTTCCATCAACGATGCGGTGGTTTCGGTAGATATCGAACGGAATATTATTCTGGCGAACAAAAAGGCAGAGGAAATATTTTTAAAATCTGCAGATGAATTGGAAGGGCGTGCTTTTGATCAGATATTCCAGATCGTTGATGAAAAAACACAGCAGCCCAAGGAAGATCCCGTTCAGACATTATTTAAAGCAGAAGGGAAAAAGATTATAGAAGGTAGCGGCATATTCACTGATCAGTTGGGTGGGAAAAGAATAATCGAATATAGTGTTGCTCCTTTAAAGGACCCCGAGAGCCTGCTTCTGGGGGCAGTAGTCGTCCTGAGAGATATTACTGATAAAAGACGCATAGAAGATGAATTGTTAAAATCCCAAAAACTGGAATCGGTAGGTATCCTGGCCGGCGGAATTGCTCATGATTTCAACAATATTCTTACCGGGATTATTGGCAACCTGTCGTTGATGAAGATGTACCTCAGTCCCAAAGATAAAGTGTATAAACGTGTGGAAAGCGCAGAAAAAGCAGCCGGCAGAGCCCAGGAACTCACTCAGCAATTGCTTACTTTTTCTAAAGGAGGGGCACCTGTTAAAAAAACCACCTCTATTGAAGCGCTGATTCGAGATTCAGTAGAGTTCATTCTCAGCGGTTCTAATGTCAATTATAGTTTGAGATTTGAAAAAAACCTGCCTCCTGTTGAAGTTGACAGCGGACAAATCAGTCAGGTCATTCAAAACTTGGTTCTCAACGCCGATCAGGCCATGCCTGAGGGGGGAACGGTTTTCATCAGCGTGCGTCAAAAGACACTGACTGCGGCAAATGACCCCGATCTTAAGCCAGGAGTTTATGTGGTCATTCGGGTCAAGGACGAGGGGATCGGTATTCCCAGGGAGCATCTCAGTAAAGTGTTTGATCCGTTTTTTTCCACAAAACAGAGTGGCAGTGGGCTGGGATTGGCCACCAT
>CAZJNP010000383.1:0-3633 GCA_964547355.1 uncultured Calditrichaceae bacterium | reverse complement strand
ATATGGAAGGAATCAAATCAAACAAGTTTTAAATTTTGCTATTTGACCTCAATTTTCCTTTTAATAACATGGAAAGGCTGTACATTTTTTCGTATTAATTTTTTTCTTATCTTGTCAAAAAAACGAAAGCAAGCATATGAGGCCTTCTATTCGCACAACGATATGGTCCGGTTTTTTTCTTTTGCTGGTCTGGGATTTATTGATCGTTCTTGCGCCGTTAATGATGCAGACGGAAATTAGCTGGTTACCGTCCGTCGGAAGCGCAATTTACTTTTTAATGGACCCGGTGTGCCACCAACTGCCGCAGCGTAGTCTGTTTATCGGCAGCCTCCCTATGACGGTCTGTGCGCGCTGTTTTGCCATTTACACTGGCGGTTTAGCCATGTTTGCTGTTGCCGTGTCCAAAAGCGACTTTCGTCCCTGGACGTTCCCGGTTTATGGCGTACTGTTTTCCGTTTTAGTCGTTTATTTTATCGCAGAAAAAATAGGATTAATTCCGGACATTGTTGAAATCCGTATGCTGAGCGGATTTATCGGGGGCTGGCTTATCTTTCGTCTTTTGCTGGAGGCCTTAGCCGGAACAGCATCGCCCAAAGAAGTATTGAAAGGAGATTCCGTTGGATAATCGTATCCTGATTCAGGCCGCAATTATTGGCGGTTTGGTTTCTACCCTGACGGATGTGGTTCCGTTGTTAAATCTAGTCAATTGCTTTTGCTGTGTGGGTATTGCATCTGGCGGAGCGGTTGCGCTTTTGTATTTACGCGCACAGGGTGTAGATCGGATATTCACCCTGCCGGAATTGATCATGATCGGTTTGTACACAGGCATTGCCGGCGCATTCATAGATTTCGCTTTTCAATATTTGGTTTTTCAGATACTGGGCAATTGGCAGATCGAATGGATCCGCAACGTGATGGAAGGCATGGAGGAAATCCCACCTGTGTGGGAAGATCTGTACGAACAGCTTCAATCTCCTGAAATGGAAGCTTTTGCCGGTGCCGCCATTTTAGTACGTTCGCTGCTGCTATTCCCTGTGTTTACCTTTATCGGTACGGTGGTAACAAATCAGATTGTCCAGAAAAAAAGAAATATGGCTTAGGACCCTCGCAGGGCTGTTTTTTTAAACATCGTCGGTTTCTCAGTTGAGAAAGATCAGGAGAATGAGACTTCTAATTGCTTGGTGCGCTCTTCCATCTGCAGGGCTTCGATCAGCTCTTCGATTTCCCCTTCCATGATGCGATCCAACTTGTACAAAGTTAGTCCGATGCGGTGATCGGTTACCCGGCCCTGGGGAAAGTTGTAGGTGCGGATTTTAGCGCTGCGGTCTCCGGTGCCGACCATTGATTTCCGTTTGGCCGCTATTTCGGAATTCTGTTCAGAAATGGCCTGATCCATTAACCGCGTCCGGAGTACTTTTAAGGCTTTTTGTTTGTTCTTTAACTGGGACTTTTCATCCTGACAGGTAACCACCAGCCCGGTGGGTATGTGTGTGATGCGAACGGCGGAATCGGTGGTGTTTACGCTTTGTCCGCCCGGCCCGCTGGAACGGAACACGTCGATGCGTAGTTCGTTGGGATCGATCTGCACGTCCACTTCTTTAGCTTCCGGCAGCACCACCACCGAAACGGCAGAGGTGTGAATCCGACCCTGGGTTTCCGTTTCCGGTACACGCTGAACGCGGTGTACCCCGCTTTCGAATTTCAGGGTACCGTATGCCCCATCGCCTTCTACGGAAAAAATGATTTCTTTAAAACCACCTCTTTCCGAGGGATTTGAATTCATGATATCTATTTTAAAATGATGGCGTTCGCAAAAGCGCACATACATGCGGTACAGGTCTCCGGCAAAAATGGCTGCTTCGTCACCGCCGGTTCCGGCCCGAATCTCCATTATGGCGTTTTTGTGATCGTCCGGGTCTTTGGGCAGAAGAAGTATTTTCAACTTTTCTTCGTAGACGGCAACTTGCTCTTCCAGTTCTTCCAGTTCCATTTTTGCCATTTCAACCAGTTCTGGGTCCTCGTTGGCCTGGATAATTTCCTTATTGCCTTCGAGGTTGTTTAAGGCTTTCAGGTATGGTTCGCCAACTTCCATGATTTTGGAAATCTCGTTGTGCTCCCGGCTAATTTCGCGGTAACGTTTTTGATCCGCCATAACATCGGGAGAGGATAAAGCCAGATTTAATTCTTCCAGCCGTTCTTTTAGTTTTTCAATTTTTTCTTTCATAATCCATTTTCTGATTGAAAACGTTTTCCCGTTCTACAACATTAATCGTATAAGACGCGGGCATTTTAAATGCTGGCTGGCTAAACCGTTTCATAAAACACGGGTGAAGAAACAACGGGTTCGGCGGCCAGGTCTTCTTTGTAATCTTCTCCCAGCGCAGCTTGCAGGGCCACAATGCCCACTTCCATCTGTTCTGCATCCGGTTCGCTGGTGGTGATGCGCTGCAAACCCAACCCCGGCGCGATGAGCAGCCGGACAAGCGGATTGTCGATGTTATTCGCAGATGCTTTAAGCGCTTCGTAGCTTAAGCCGCCCACTACGGGTATTAACGGCAAATGAACCACCAGCCGCATGAACAATGAAATCTGCCCGGTCCATAAAATAATAATTGTGTCCACAATGGCAAAAAAGAACAGGCTGACCAGCATGACAATCATTAAAAAGCTAGTGCCGCAACGGGGGTGAAACGTTGAGTATTTTTTTACGTTTTCAACGGTCAAGGGCACGCGGTCTTCGAAGGTGAACACCGTTTTATGCTCCGCGCCGTGGTATTCAAACAATCGTTTGACATCCTTTAAGAATGAGATGCCCCAGATATAAAGAAGGAAAAACACAATGCGTATGCTTCCTGCCACCAAATTAAACAACAACGCCTGCTTCTCGATATTAAAGATTTTAGTGGTCAGGTAAAGCGGCAGCACAAAAAATGCGCTCACACCGATTAAAAGTGCCAAAGCGATTGAAAACACAGCCCCGGCAGTGGACATGCCGCTTTTTTTCTTTTTTTCCTTTTTCTTTTTCCCTTGCGCTTCTTCTTTAGCCAGTTCGTCTTCCATGGCTTTGTCCGCCGACCATTGCAGCGTTTTAATACCAAGAATCATTACCTCGAACAAGGTAATGGCGCCACGAAAAATCGGGATATTCAGCCATTTTTTGCGCTGAACGAGCGATTGGAACTCCTGCACCTTTACTTCAATCTGTCCGTTGGCGCGCCTGATGGCGGTAGCGATGCGCTTGGGCGAACGCATCATCACTCCTTCGATTACAGCCTGCCCGCCCACCGGCATGATCTTTTCTTCGCTTTTCCCTGCCAACACTTCTCCTTCTTTCGAATCGTTACATATAAAAAAACGGAATGATCCCGAGCCACAAAATCATTCCGTTTTTAAGTTTTTTAAGACGCCGCTGTGGGCGCAGCTATTTTCTATTGTATTTACGCATGAATTTTTCCACCCGACCCGCGGAGTCCACCAGTTTTTGTTTTCCGGTGAAAAACGGATGGCAGGCGGAACAAATTTCCACTTTCAGATCGCCGACTGTTGATCGTACCTGAAAGGTGTTCCCGCATGCACAGGAAACGGTTCCCAATTTATATTCAGGATGAATACCTTTTTTCACTTTAATCCTCC
>CAZJNP010000382.1:0-3634 GCA_964547355.1 uncultured Calditrichaceae bacterium | reverse complement strand
ATCCAGCGGCCTGCAAATTCTTTTGCTGTTCGCCTACATGGCGTATTTTGTGTACTATATTTTCACCCAGAAAAAACAAAGTAAGTTATACCATTCCATAGCTACCGGTTTTTTCTTGGTCTTGCTGCTGGTTTTACTACTTCTTTCCATAAAAGAGGCGTATTTCTTACAACAGAATATGACGCAAACAGGGGAAGTACTGCGTTTTTTTCATTCTTCAAACGGTTTTATTGGCACAATCTGGTTGCTATTAATCTTTGCGGCATTCAGTACCCAGATTTTATCCTTTTATATGGTGAAAACACGGGATAAATTTCAATTTGTACAATTGAATTCACATTACCGCATTCGTTTTAGTCGAATGGCATTATTGAGTTTATCACTTCTTTTAATCATGAATATGTGGATTGAAATTTTGATTTACCACTACAATTAAAAAAGGATTTACAATGGCATCGGTTAAACTGGAAAACGTGAATAAATACTACAACAATCAGATACATGCCGTTAAAAATGTGCAATTGGAAATCGATGACAAAGAATTCGTAGTGCTTGTTGGTCCTTCCGGCTGTGGCAAATCCACCTTATTGCGAATGATCGCAGGCCTGGAAGAGATTTCAGAAGGGAGGATTTATATCGATGGTCGGATAGTGAACGATGTACCGCCTAAAGATCGAGACATCGCCATGGTTTTCCAGAATTATGCGCTATATCCGCATATGACGGTGTTTGATAATATGGCCTTCGGTTTAAAATTAAGGAAGTTTTCAAAAGTAGAAATAAGCAAAAGAGTGCACCAAGCAGCCAAATTACTTAGCATCGAACAATTTTTAAATCGTAAACCTAAAGAACTATCCGGCGGACAACGACAGCGGGTAGCGGTTGGTCGGGCTATTGTCAGGCAGCCAAAGGTTTTTCTTTTTGACGAACCCCTAAGCAATCTGGATGCTAAGCTCCGTGTACAGATGCGGATCGAAATAAATAAATTGCATCAGCGGCTCAAGACTACCATGATTTATGTAACCCACGATCAGGTGGAAGCCATGACCATGGGAGACCGCATTGTGGTCATGCGGGACGGCGTAATCCAGCAGGTGGATACTCCGATGAATATTTACCAGAATCCGGTTAATTTGTTTGTCGCCAGTTTTATCGGCAGTCCGGCGATGAATTTCATTGAAGGAGAATTGCACCGCAACGGAGAACTCTATTTTAAAAGCGACCAGTTCTCGCTAAAACTTTCCGGGAATATTGCTGAAAAAATAAAATCTCTGCAATCAGAAAAGATGATTTTGGGCGTGCGACCGGAACATTTCGTTTTAACAGAAACGAATCAGCAACCGGAATCATCCTTTAAAGCTCAGGTAGAAGTCATCGAACCGATGGGCGCGGAAACATACGCCTATTTAAAGTCAGGCGCGCGTACGTTGGTTTTACGCGTCAGCGGGAATACCCCCATAAAAGTAGGCGACACGGTCAATTTATCCATTGACCAAGAAAAACTGCATTTATTCAATGCACAAACAGAAGAAGCGGTTGTTTAAGAATCGGAGAGGAGCACCATGCATTTTCCTGCGGAACCATTTCGAATAAAAGTAGTGGAGCCCATCAAGCCCACCACGGAAGAAGAACGCAGACGATTAATTAAGGAAGCAGGATACAATATCTTTATGCTGCCTGCCGAATCCATTTATATCGATTTGCTGACCGATTCCGGAACATCGGCAATGAGCGACAACCAGTGGGCAGGCATGATGCTGGGCGATGAGTCTTATGCCGGCAGCAAAAATTACTATCATTTTGAACAGACCGTTAAAGATATTTTTGGTTTCAAGAATATTATTCCTACTCATCAGGGGCGGGTAGCGGAAAACTTGCTTTTTTCTTCTATCTTAAAAAAAAGTGATGTGGTACCCAATAACATTCATTTCGACACCACCCGGGCCAATGTGGAATATCATAAGGCCAAGGCCCTGGACTGCGTTATTGATGCGGCCTACGATCCGGAGACCTATCATCCTTTTAAGGGAAATATTGATCTGAAAAAGCTGGAGCAGGCCATTAACACATATGGCAAGGAACGCATTCCCCTGATTATGATTACGATTACCAATAACAGCGGGGGAGGGCAGCCGGTTTCCATGGAAAATATCCGTGCCGTAAGCCGTTTGGCACATCGTCATCAGATACCACTTTTTTTTGACGCCTGTCGATTTGCCGAGAATTGTTATTTCATTAAAGAGCGCGAACCGGGATATGAAAACAAAACAATTAAAGAGATCGCCAACGAACTGTTCAGTTACGGCGA
Organism: uncultured Calditrichaceae bacterium; assembly: GCA_964547355.1. Lineage (GTDB taxonomy): Bacteria > Calditrichota > Calditrichia > Calditrichales > Calditrichaceae > CAZJNP01. Next base: position 1,326 of record CAZJNP010000382.1, on the reverse strand, counting down.
TGGCTGCACCATGAGTGCTAAAAAGGACGGATTGGTGAACATCGGCGGCTTTTTGGCGGTCAATGACGATGCCCTGGCGCAGCGGATCACAAATATGCTGATTTTGATCGAAGGCTTTCGCACCTACGGCGGCCTGGCCGGGCGGGATATGGAAGCGATTTCCAGGGGATTACAGGAGGTTCTTAACGAAGATTATTTGCGATTTAGGATTAAACAAACGCAATATTTGGGCGATTTATTAATAGACCAGGGGATTCCAATTATCAAGCCCGTAGGCGGCCACGCGGTATATATCGATGCCAAACGATTTTTACCGCACATTCCCCAGGAACAATTTCCCGGTCAGGCATTGGTTGTGGAATTATACTCCCGGGCGGGAATTCGGGCGGTGGAGATCGGCGGGCTGATGTTTGGCCATAAAGATCCTGTAAGCGGTCAGATGGTCTATCCGGAGCTTGAACTGGTGCGTTTGGCCATTCCGCGACGGGTGTATACCAATATGCATATGCAATATGTAGCGGAAGCACTCGGAAAGATCTTTGCCGAACGGGAAAAGATTAAGGGCTTAAAAATTGTTTACCAGCCGGAATTCTTAAGACATTTTACAGCAAAACTGGAACCAGTCAATTAAGTAAAAAGGCGGACTCATGTTTTCTAAACAGTTAATTTTACGGTTAAAGAAAGGATATTCGATTGCTGTTCTGACCGGTGCCGGTATTTCAGCAGAAAGCGGTGTTCCTACTTTCCGCGGGAAAGACGGGTTATGGAAAAATCACGACGTACAACAATTAGCCACGCCTGAGGCATTACGTAACACACCCGAGTTGTTCTGGGAATTTTATCGCTGGCGCCGTCAGTTGTTAAAAGATGTGCAGCCGAATATGGGACATTACGCACTTGTTGATCTGGAACATCGTTTTGGCGATTTTCATTTAATCACTCAAAATGTCGATAACTTGCACCAGGTGGCGGGCAGCGAAAAGGTAACGGAACTTCACGGAAATATTGCGCGTACATTTTGCAGTGCCTGCGGCAAGGAAGTATTTGACAATGAGTATGATGAGTCCCAGCCGGTGCCCAAATGTCCCCATTGCGGCGGAGTATTAAGACCGGGCGTCGTTTTATTTGGCGAGTCTTTATCGCCTCAGGCGCTTTCGGAAGCCCAGGAAGCGGCCGCCACCTGTGAGGTGTTTTTCTCGATCGGCACCTCTGCAGTGGTGGAACCGGCAGCTTCTTTGCCGTATATTGCAAAAGCCAACGGCGCCTATTTAGTGGAAATTAATCTTGAGCGTACGCCGTTATCCGATTATTCCGATTAAGTCATTC
>CAZJNP010000381.1:0-3634 GCA_964547355.1 uncultured Calditrichaceae bacterium | reverse complement strand
GATGAATTCGAATTAAAAAATTAACAAATTAAAACTATATTAACTTTCTTTCAAAAATAAATGCAAGTTAGATGGTTGAAGGGTGTTTGGTTGTTATTTACATCAGACGCTTTCAGTCTGTAAACGATCTAACGTAGGTTAAATAAAATTTTAAGGATAGCCGCTGTCGCATTTCTAAATTAAATTTGAAATCAATCAAAAAAAAAGCGAATTTTACAAATGTCTGTAAAATAAAGCCGGACTACAATGGTAACGTTGTAATAAAACTCAAATCCCCGAAAAAGATCGTTTTTAGTCGCTACCATCTAAGTTAAATCCAACAGGGCTAAGAGAATAGGTTTTCTCGTATCCGGCTTATTTTTGGATTTCCCTGCATTCTGTATTTTACGGAATGTAATTGACGGAGCGGAGCTATAAAGAACGGACTTTATTTTAAGACTCATACGATGCGCGAATACTAAGCCTAAAAATAATGATTGAGGAACTTATGTCAAAAAACTTTGCTTTAATCGGTGCGGCGGGATACATCGCTCCGCGCCATATGCAGGCCATCAAAGATACCGGCAATCTGCTGGTAGCGGCCATGGATCCGGCCGATTCGGTAGGTATCCTGGACCGCTATTTCGATGATGTGGATTTCTTTACCGAATTTGAACGCTTTGACCGGCACATCGAAAAGCTGCGCCGCAAAAACGACGGAAAAGAAATCCATTATGTCAGCATCTGCTCACCCAATTACCTGCATGACGCCCACATGCGTTTTGCGCTTCGGGTTGGGGCGGACGCCATTTGCGAAAAACCGCTGGTGCTGAATCCTTGGAATCTGGACGCCCTTGAAGAGATCGAGCAGGAAACGGGTAAACGTATTTACAATATCTTACAGTTAAGGGTGCATCCGGCGATTAAAGATTTAAGAAGAAGAATAAATGATGAAAGAAGGAAGAATAACGACGCCGGGAAAAAGGCTGAGATTGATCTCACTTATATCACGGGACGGGGCAAGTGGTATTTTTATTCCTGGAAAGGAATGCCGGAGAAATCCGGAGGCGTGGCCACCAATATCGGCATCCACTTCTTTGATATGCTGATGTGGCTGTTTGGGAAACCCCGGCATTCCGAAGTACATCTGTCTGATCCCAAGAAAATGGCCGGCTTCATCGAATTGGAACACGCCCAGGTGCGCTGGTTCCTTTCTGTGGATAAAAACGATTTGCCTGAAAAGGCGAAGGAAGCGGGCAAACCCACTTACCGTAGTATTTTAATCAACGGCGAGGAAGTGGAGTTTTCCGGTGGATTCACGGATTTGCACACAGTCGTTTATCAGGACATTTTAAGCGGCGGAGGGTACGGCATCTCCGATGCCCGTCCGTCGATCGAATTGGTTTACCAGATACGCCATGCGCCGGTTGTGGCGGGAAGCCACGAAACGCGCCATCCGATGGTAAAGGGAAGGTAAAAGGTCGGGAGGTATGAAATTGCTAATAAGTTGCCGGGAATGGAACGATATAATTTATCGTCACAATTAACAAGAGATGCATGTTCCGTAATAGCGAATATAGCAGAAGGTTATGGTCGTTATCGTTATAAAGAGAATATTCAGTTTTGCCGCCAGGCGCGAGGTTCTCTGTACGAACTGCAGGATCATCTCATAACTTGTCGTGATCTGGAATATCTTGACGCCGGACGCTTTGCGGATTTGTTCAACCAAATTAAAGAAACAATTAAAATTCTGGATGGATATATACGCTATTTACAACAGGAAAACAAAAAAAATCAATCGGTTTAAACAGAAACTAATTCCTAATCCCTGTATTCTGTTTTCTGATGTTATCAAGTGAGGGGTCTATGAACACAAACTATTTTGTTCACGAATCATCTTATGTGGATGACAATGTGCAGATCGGCGAAGGTACAAAAATATGGCATTTTTCACATATTCAAAGTGGGGCGGTGATTGGCAAGGGCTGCGTGTTCGGGCAGAATGTGAACGTTGGTAATAATGTGAAAATCGGCAACTACTGTAAAATACAGAACAACGTGTCCATTTACGAAGGCGTGGAACTGGAAGATTATGTGTTCTGCGGTCCGTCGATGGTGTTTACCAATATTAACAATCCCCGCAGCGAGTTTCCCCAGCGCGGATCGGAATTTTATTTGAAAACCGTGGTGGGGTACGGCGCATCGATCGGAGCCAACGCCACCATTGTTTGCGGCCATGACATCGGCCGGTTTGCTTTTATTGCTGCCGGAGCCGTGGTTACCAAACATGTGCCGGATTACGCCTTAATGGCTGGTGTTCCGGCTAAACGGATCGGCTGGATGAGCCGGCACGGCGCCCGCCTGACCAATCCCGATGCGGACGGCGTGATGGTTTGTCCCAAAAGCGGCTGGAGGTACAAAGAGGTGGAACCAGAAGTGCTGAGATGCCTAGACTGGCCGGAAGATCAAAGGGTTAAGGAATAAGGAAATAGGAAAAAGTAATAAGTAGAAAGTGATGGCGTAAGCGTTGGTTTCCAGCTTCCTATTTTCTATTTACTGTTTTCTATTATACCTTATACCCAAAAACACAAACAATAAACAAAGAAGGCAATAAAATGAAAAAAGCGCTTATTACCGGTATTACTGGTCAGGACGGCTCCTATTTAACCGAATTTTTGCTGCAGAAGGGTTATGAAGTGCATGGTATCATCCGGCGCAGCAGTTCGTTTAATACGGGCCGCATCGATCATATTTTCAATGATCCGGAATTGCACGACCGACGCTTCTTTCTGCATTACGGAGATTTAACCGATTCCAGCAATCTCAACCGGCTGCTGGAAAAAATCAAACCGGATGAGATATACAATCTGGGCGCGCAGAGCCATGTAAAGGTGTCGTTTGAGGTTCCGGAATACACGGCGGAAGTGGACGGTGTGGGTACGCTACGATTTATCGACGCTATCAAAGAAACGGGCATCAATACCCGTTTTTACCAGGCGTCCACCAGCGAGTTGTACGGAAAGGTGCAGGAGGTGCCGCAGACGGAGCGCACGCCATTTTATCCACGATCACCATACGGCGTGGCCAAGCTGTACGCCTACTGGATTATCGTCAATTACCGGGAAGCATATGATCTGTTCGCATGTAACGGAATTTTGTTCAATCATGAATCGCCGCGGCGCGGGGAAACGTTTGTTACGCGGAAAATCACCCGGGCGGCGGCGCGTATCAAGTACGGCATTCAGGATAAGCTGCTGGTGGGCAATATGAACGCCAAGCGCGACTGGGGATATGCGCCGGAATATGTGGAAGCCATGTGGCTGATGCTGCAGCAGGAGCAGCCGGAAGATTATGTGATCGCTACCGGCGAAACCCACACGGTACGCGAATTTGTGGACGCGACTTTCCGGGAACTGGACATGGAACTGGAATGGCAGGGGGAAGGTCCGGACGAAAAAGCAAGCCTGAAGAAAAAATTAAGCAGACCTAATGGCAACGATCTTGACGCCGGAACGGTGGTGGTGGCTGTTAATCCGAAGTATTACCGTCCCACCGAAGTGGATTTGCTGATCGGCGATGCGAGCAAAGCCAAAGAAAAACTGGGCTGGGAGCCCAAGGTGAAATTCGCCGAGCTGGTGAAGATTATGGCCAAAGC
>CAZJNP010000380.1:0-3637 GCA_964547355.1 uncultured Calditrichaceae bacterium | reverse complement strand
GTACCAGGCCCATGCGGATCAGGGTTTGTACGTCGTCCGGCGCGTCCTTCAGATTGTGCACCAGCAGATTCACACCCAGTTCGTATTCGCCCTCGGCAATCAGTACGTCGGACAGAAAATTACGTATATCGATCTGCTCCGGATCGATTTCCAGCGATTTCATAAAGTAGTCCTGCGCTTCTTTCAAACGGCCGGAGCGAAAGGCCAGTTGTCCCAGATGATTGTAGGCGTGCTTGAACTTGGCATCGATTTTAATTAATTGGTGAAAGAGCTCCTCCGCCTGTTCGTATTTTTCCTGTTCCCTGCATACCAGTCCCAAACCAAAAAGCGCGGTGGGCTCCTGCGGGTGGCTTTGCAGCACCTGACGGTAAATTTTACCGGCCGCTTCCATTTCCCCCTGTTCCATTTTTTCGGCGGCCATGTCGAGCAGGTTGGCATCCGGAGCCGCCGAATCCGGCATCGACAACGAAATACCTGATTGCTCGCTAAACAACTGTACCACTTGGTTGAGCACAGGATGATCCGGTTCATACTGAAGCGCTTTTTTCAGATACACCTGCGCTTCGTCCCAGCTTTCCACTTCCATGTTTAGCCGCGCCAGATATATCAATGTCGGCACGTCATCCGGATGATTCAGCACAATTTGTTGCAAGGCTAAAACACCATTCTGGTAGTCGCCGGATTCAATCAGCGCGTCGGCATAGTTGCGCTGCGCTTCCACAAACTCGGGGTCGATTTCCACCGCCCGGGCAAATGCGCCCTTGGCCGCCTCGAATTCATTTTGTTTCATAAACGCCACCCCGGCCTGATTAAACACCTGGGCGTCGTTGGGTTGCAAGCGCATCAGTTTATTCAAATACTTCAGGGCGGTTTCGCTTTCGCCCAGCTGATTGCAGGCCAGCGCCGCGCCAAAAAGTGCTTCCGTATGAATGGGATTGTACTCGATGACGGCCTGATATTTTTCCCTGGCCTGCGTCATGTCGTTTTCCTGCAAAGCCCGGGCCGCCTGGAACATGTACCGTTCCTCCTGTTCCGACAGCGGGTTCTTAATCTCCAGAAATTCCTGGTAATCCAGTTCGGGCCATTTCTCCTTAAAAAGGGCGCCCTTCTCTTTCATGGACTCTGTGTAATCGATATTATTGGCCTTAAAGGTTTTGCTGCCAAAGTGATGGATGTAAGTACTTTCGTCCACCATAATGGCGTACCCTTTTTCGCGAACGCGCAGGCACAGATCGTCATCCTCGTAATTTCCGGTGCCGAACGATTCATCAAAGCCGCCCAGTTCCGCAAACAGGGCTTTGGGCATGAGCATGGCAAAACCGGCAATCCTGCGGCGCGGCAGCACCTTGCCCTGATTAACCTCACGCACCCTGTCGGCAAATACCGGAAAACCGGCCACGTCTTTGTAGGGCACGTTTTTCACCATCTGCCGTCCGCTGATGTAATTGGTGATCGGTCCAACCATACCGATGCGCTCGTCCATTTCCAGCGCCCGCACCATGGACGCCAGCCAGCCGTCGTGCACCAGCACATCGTTGTTCAAAAACAGCACATATTTGCCGCGGCTCATCATCGCGCCCTGGTTATTGCCGGCGGCGAAGCCCTTGTTTCCCGCGTTGAATATCACCCGCACATTGGAATGCCTGGTATGCAGCTCTTGTAAATATTCCACCGTGCCATCGCTGGACGCGTTGTCCACGATGATCAGTTCGTACGGAACATGAGTGTGCTCCAAAATCGAAGCCACGGCCTGCCGGGTGTATTCCAGGGCGTTGTAGGTCAGCATAATAATGGAAACCATGATTTCCTCCTCTTCCTCGAGCTGCGCCTGCTCTTGCGGTTCCCGGTAGGGTTTGATCCCGGAACGCCCGGATGTTCGCTGCCGTCCGTCCGCTTCCACAATCAGGTCTGGTTCGATCTTTCCCAGCCAGCGTTGATGCAGGCGTTGTATATTTCCCTTAACTTTGGTCCATCGTTGATCTCCGCTTTGCGATTCATAATGGATGATCACGCTTTGCGGTTGATATACCAGTTTGTACCCCCGTTGTTGAATGCGGAAGCACAAGTCCACGTCTTCGTAACCGTTCCAGTACCCTTCGTCGAACCCCCTCAGTTCTTCAAATAACGGCCTGGGCACCAGCAGGCAGGCCGCAGTCAGGGCCTGATACGTCATGGCGCGGTTGGCCTGGGGCTTGTCACCCGGCTCTTTGTAAAAATTGTGCGTGGCCAGCAGCGGATCGCCGTGCAGACGGTCTTCCACAATAACCACACCGGCATGCTGAATGGTGCCGTCTGGGAACAGTAATTTGGCGCCCACCGCCCCCACTTCGGGATCGTCTTGCGCGGTCTGCACCAGCGCAGACAGCCACCCCGGTTTGACTTCCATATCGTTGTTCATGAACAGCAGATAACGACCGCGCGCCCGGGCAGCGCCTTGATTGTTAGCCCGGGCAAAACCGACGTTGCGCTCGTTCAGTAGAACGGTCACACGCGCTTCGCGTTTCTCCAGTTCTTTTAAATATTCTCTGGTACCGTCCGTGGAGCCGTTGTCGATCAAAATGATTTCGTAATCCACATTATCGGTATGTTGCAACACGGACTGAACGAAGCGTTCGGTAAATTCTTTTTTATTGAACAAAGGAGTGATTACGGACACAAGCGGCTGCCCGGACCGGGGGGACGTTTCTTCCCGCGGCTGAGTTTCCATGTTTGTTCCCCGCTGGTTTGCCCCGCCGGACAGTAGCTTTTCATATACCTCGCGCCACAAAGCGAGCTTTTTTTCCAGGGTATGGTTTTGCCACACTTCGTCAAAAGCGGCCCGGGCGATTTTACGCCGTTTTTGTGGATGATCAATCAAAAACTTAATGGCCCGGTACCATGCTTCGGGATCGTTATTGACCAGCAGTCCGGTGCGTTCGTGTTCGACAACCTCGCGATAAGAGGCGATATCGGAATAGACGCCCGCGATACCACAGGCCGAGTACTCCAGCCATTTAATGTGGGATTTGGCGCGGTTAAAGGGATGATCCTCCAGCGGCACCAGGGCAATGTCGATCGCCTCCCGCTTTAATATTCGGGCGTACTCTTCGTACGCGGTGCGAAAGGTGTTCAGAATCTGCACCTGGGCCTGCGCTTGCAGTTCCGGAAGTTCGTTGCCCCAGAGCAGAATTTCAATCCGGTCTCCGTATTCGTTGTGAATTTTAATCAGCGCTTCACCGATCAGTGCCAGGTCGGCCTCATGCCCTTTGGTACCGGCAAACAGAATCCGCGTCTTCCCCTTGGTTTTCTTTTTCGGTTTGCGGTTTCTTTTCCATACGCGCTCGTTCAGCGTATTGGGCAGCACCGCGATATTGGCGTTTAAAGGCCGATAATACTCCCGCAGCGCTTCCGTGGAAACGGTCACCAGCTCGGCATTGCGAATATATTCTTCAAAATTGTCTTTCATTTTTTGATAATAGGTGAACCCGGGATGATGCGCCGGCAGTTTGTCAAAGGCGTCGTCGAATTCGTAAACGATGCGCGGACGATTCGGCCCCAGTTTGTCCGCCAGTTGGCGGTAAGAATAGGCGGCCGCGAAATTGCGCTGAATGATCAGGATATCGAGCTTTCGCAATTCATCGAGATTCAGGTTGTACTC
>CAZJNP010000379.1:0-3640 GCA_964547355.1 uncultured Calditrichaceae bacterium | reverse complement strand
GACCTGTACCTCCGTTTTTTGGTTCTTTTTACTTATTTAAAAATAAATTAATTAAAGTGATTCTTCTTTTCAACAAATTAATGATAATTATCGAACACATTACAAAAATCTAAAGGGGAGCGTGGTTTTTAGTTGTCCTTCTTCAGTTATTAATTACCCGAATTATCTATCCTGTTTACTATTTACTATTTTCTTATTCACTTTGTCCTTAGGCAAGATTAGTAAATTGGGTAGCTGTTAGACTATTTGTATTTTCTGAATAACCCCAAAACGCTGTATCAAATCTCTGTGAACTTTTGATATTAAAATGCAAAATTGTCATTGCAAGTGTGTAAATTAAGATCAAATCTGAAGGATTGTGTGGTTTAAAAAATCTTTACAAAGCAGAAGAGTACCGGTTAATACGAATGGCTGAAAAAAGGGGTATCCTTTTTCTGTTTTGGCGGAGTGTATGATTTAAAAGTAAACAGATACAGCGACGATGTCCCCCGCACCGGAGGAGCGTAATGTATGTAGCCCGGCGCGGCTGCGCCGTGGGGGCAAATGCACACACCTCAATCGCCACCCTGGAAGGGTGGAATAAGAAAACCCTCAGAAAATTCCGATTTTCAACCATTCCATTTCGATTTTTCGCATTCGTTCTTTGTTGAACCGTGCCCGGGTTCCTTTTGCGGTCTGTCCTTTTTCCCGGCGCACTGAACCGAGTTATTCAAATGGCGCCCCAGCGGTGTTTTTTTACTCGCTGCGAAAGTTTGTTTCTCCGTTTCCAGGTTATTATGTTATTGGAGTATTGGGAAAACGGGAAATGGCTAATTCCTCACCAGTTCCTTTTGAAGCATGGTGGTAATTTTTTTTGGAGGAGATATTCACAACAATCGTATTTTTTTTTGACTTAACGAAAAGAAAATTTTATATTCCAATGCTCAAATAAGATTCTTTACGGAGGAATGAATGTCTGTTCAAACCATAGACTTAAGAAAATTTACGGAAATTAAAACCAACGTTTACGAAGCGTGTCTTTTAATCGCTGCCAGGGCGCGGCAAATCAACAGCAAGCGCATCGCCCAGAAAAAAGAAAATGAGATTCTGGACGACATGGACATGTACGATGAAACGGATATCTTCGACCGGGAATTGATGAAAGACATCAAGTTCGAAAAAGAAATCAATCCTACGGTGATCGCGCAAGAAGAATTTTTCGAAGGGAAAATTCGAGCCGTAAAACCTGGTCTTAAAACAACTCAGGATAGCGAAGAATAAACCCATCCCTGCGATGGGTTTTTTTATTTTTTCTTCAAATGACGCATTGATCCTATGGACTACCGTCTTTTTTTCAACACCACCATCCACACCTTAGAACACGACACTCCCTATCATTGGCTATTGGTTGGGAATGGCAAAATTATAGCACTCGGCGTTGAAGACGATCCGCCCGATTTAACCGGTCATCAAGCGCAGAAATACGATATGCATGGCCTGCACCTCTTTCCTGCCTTTACCGACGCCCACACCCATCTGGTTATGACTGCCCTAAACACATTAAATATCGATTTAAAGCAGGCGCACAGCCTGGATCAGGCCGTGGCGATTCTACGCGCCCACGCGGGCGATTACCCGGCGGACGTCTGGGTACTGGGCAGCGGTTATGATCGCAACCTTTGGCACGACGGGCAGCCGCATAAGAAAATTCTAGACGCCATCTTCCCCAATCATCCCGTGATGCTGGAATCCAAGGATTGCCATTCCATCTGGGTGAACAGCCTTGCATTAAAAACTGCCGGTATCAAGAAGACCACGCCCGACCCACCGGGCGGAAAAATCGAGCGCGACGCAAAAGGACAACCCACCGGTCTTTTATCCGAACAAGCCATTCCGCTGATAAAGAGAAACATTCCGCCTCCGGGGGGTGAGCAAACGCGCCGGGCGCTGCTTAAGCTTTTTAATGAATTTCATCGCCACGGCATAACCGCCGTACATACCATGGAAGGATTAAAAGAGTACGGCCTGCTTCAAGATTTGGCGAACAATGGCCAACTGGAACTACGGGTAACCATCTATATCCCCCACCAGGAGATGGAAGGGTTGCTTGCGGCAGGCATGCGTTCGGGACACGGCAACGAATGGCTGAAGCTGGGCGGAATTAAAATATTTGCAGATGGTTCCCTGGGGTCGCAAACCGCGGAGATGCGTGCGCCCTATGAAAATGATCCGGACAATTTCGGAATTGCCCATCTGCCGGAATCGGAACTGCGCGCTATTATCCGTACCGCAGCCGAACACGGTTTGAGCCCGGCAGTGCACGCCATCGGCGACGCCGCTGTCAGAAAAGTCCTGCAGGCCTTTGAGCAAGCCAGAGAATGGCGCGAAAAATGGAATCTGGTCTTTCGGATGGAGCACGCCCAGCTGGTGCCGCCGGAAGAACTGCGCTTGTTTGGGCAAAGCGGCGCGATGGCCTCCATGCAGCCGCTGCACATCGCAGACGACGTTCCGCTTGCGGAAAAATACTGGGGCACCCGATGTGCCTATGCCTATCCCATGGCGGCTTTATTGCAAAGAGGCGTGCCATTGGCATTCGGCAGCGATACGCCCGTAGCGGACTTCGACCCCTTTAAAGGTATGTACAGCGCAGTCACCCGCAAATTTCAGCTCAATTCCCAACACGAGCCCTGGCACCCGGAAATGGCGGTTTCCCTCAAGCAGGCCATAAAAGCTTATACCATCGGCGGCGCCACGGCTAGCGGAGACCTACATCTCAGAGGTACCTTGTCCGTAGGCAAACAGGCCGACTTCATCGCCGTGGATCGCGATATCAGGTTTCTTAAGCCGGAAGAAATCTTGTCCATTCGGGTTAATAAGACCATCATGAATGGGAAAATTGTCTATCAAATTTAAAAATTAGTTGACACTGTTTTCATAACATCCTATTTTTATGTAAGGTTAAGCAATTTAAACGGAGTGCACTATGAAGATTAAAGAACAAATCCGCGATCATGTGGCTATTTTAACTCTATCCGGAAAGATGATGGGTGGGCCGGAAACGACCGCCCTGCACGATCATATTCGTGGATTGATCAACGACGGAATCAAGAAAGTGGTTATTGACCTGGGCGACGTGAAATGGATTAACAGCTCGGGCATGGGCGTCTTGATGGCCTGCATGACAACCCTGAAAAATGCCGAGGGCCGACTGGTGTTGGCTCGCGTTTCTGAAAAAGTCAACAGTCTTTTAATGATCACCCAGCTGATCAAGGTGTTCGAAACTTACGAAACCGTTGATCGCGCCGTGGCTGCCCTGGAGTAAAAAAATCCCGGGGCAGACACTGGTTCTTACCTCGTTTTTTCAAAGAAAAAATATTTTTACATATCGGAATCTTCCGAAGGTAATCCTGGAAAGGAATTGGTTTTATATCAATTCCTTTTTTTGTGGGTTTAGGTGTATTAGGGAGATCATTTATTGGGAAAAGTGAGCGCACTTTTATTTTCCAACGCAGACATAAAGTCTGTGCCTACCGTTGCTTTATTCCGCTTTACATTTTCATCCTGCCGTAATTTATAAAATCTTTGCTTTTTTATTGCTGTCGTCAAAATTTCCATCTTATTTTTTACTATATTATTTTTAGACGATCGGTCGGAACCGTCG
>CAZJNP010000378.1:0-3644 GCA_964547355.1 uncultured Calditrichaceae bacterium | reverse complement strand
GCGATATAGACATCGAAACCGCGAGATCGCGGATCGCCGGATATTCCAGAGCCGACGCAATACAGTTTGATGTTAATGATACGGACCTGAGATCGACCCAGATCGGTAAAGCGGATGTGGTAGTGAACATGCTGGCGCCCAGATATCAGCATATTATTGCGCTTACCTGCGTCAGGAAAGGAAAACACATGATCTCCGTTTCTTACGAAGACAGGAGGATTCGGGAGCTTGAAAAGGACGCCATTAGAAAAGGTATATTAATCTTGACCGAAATCGGCCTGGACCCTGGTATCGATCATATGTCGGCGGCTAAATTGATCAAAAAAATATCGGATAAAAACGGAATTGTTAAAAGTTTTGAGTCGTACGGGGGCGGTCTGCCTGCGCCGGATTCCATTAATAATCCCTTTAAATATGTGATAAGCTGGAACCCGCGTAATGTGGTGATGGCCGGAGAAAACGGCGCCCAGTATCTGGAAAACGGTAAAATTAAAATTATTCCTTACCACAATGTCTTTCTTCATACCTGGTCGTTAGAGGTGCCCGGGATCGGTTTGATGGAAGCTTACCCCAACCGTGATTCTCTTTATTATCAGGAGAAGTACGGATTTAAAGAGGCGGACACGGTGATTCGGGGAACCATTCGCTACCCCGGCTGGTGCGAAACCTGGTATCAGATTGTACGGCTGGGGCTGCCGAATGAAATCCTGGATATTCCGGGACTGAAGGACCGCACCTATGCGGAATTAACCGAAATGTTTTTACCGGCGGACGGAGCCAAGGGCGGTAACATCGAGCAAAAAGTGGCTAATTTCCTAAACATCAGCCCAACCGGACAGATTATCGAAAAAATGCGCTGGCTGGGGCTCTTTTCAAATAAGAAAATAGACCTGGATATTCGCACTTCTGCAGAGGTAATGACCCACCTGTTATCCGAAAAATTGAAATTAACCGAACAGGCCCGGGATATGGTTATTTTGATGCATAAACTGGAAGTGGAATATCCGGAGAATAACCGCAAGGAACGGATTACGTCCACTATGATCCATTACGGGGAAAAAGCTGGATTTTCTTCCATGGCCAAGTCCGTTGGCTTGCCGGCTGCGCTGGTGGTAAAATTATTGTTAACGAATGAATTGCCCTTAACCGGTTGTCACATCCCAACGCATCCGGCGATTTATAAACCTCTTTTATAAGAATTGGAAAAATAGGATTTCATATTTAATGAGCAGGTGGAAACAATCGATTAACGCTTCGTTTGGTTTTAATATGGAAATGCTATTGGCATGGGATGCGTTAGAGAAAACTTGTAAGGCAACATCAGAGGAACTGTAACATGAAGAAAGCACTCGTTCTTTTTTTGCTGACGCTGGTTTTTGCTTGTCAGCTTTTTGGGCAAAGTTTACCGTTTGCAACGCCGCAGGAGGAAGGGTTTAACCCACAGGCGCTGCAGAGAGTGGATAATGTGATTAACCGCGCCATTGAACAAAAAGATATACCAGGTGCCGTACTGCTTATTGCCCGGCATAATCGCATTGTTTACCGCAAAGCCTATGGCTATAAAAGCCTGATCCCCAAAAAGGAAAAAATGACTCTGGAAACGATATTTGATCTGGCCTCCATTACTAAGCCCATGGCTACGGCCACATCGGTAATGATTTTGATCGATCGTGGGGAATTACGGCTATTGGACCGGGTGCGCGATTTTTTCCCCGCGTTTAAAGATTGGCAGGAAGATTCCACAAAGGAAAGCGAACCCATCCGCCTGATACACCTATTAACGCATACGTCCGGTTTGCCGCCTTACGCACCGGTGAAAGAGCTTCGGCAAAAGTACGGCTCTCCGGCGCCCGACTCCCTGCTGGCTTACATCGCACGGATGCCGCGACACCATGCGCCGGGTACCTATTTCAAATACAGTTGTCTGAATTTTATTACCCTGCAGAAAATCGTTGAAAAGGTAACCGGACTGTCGCTGAAAGAATTTTCTGAAGCGAATATTTTCCGACCGCTGGGTATGAAGCACACATTTTATCAACCGGATGAAAAAGAACGATCTTTGTGTGCGCCGACCGAGCTTATGGAAAGCGGGGAATTGTTAAAAGGCCGCGTGCACGATCCTTTGGCCAGGGTGATGATGGGCTGCGTTTCCGGGAATGCCGGGCTTTTTTCCACTGCGGATGATATGGCCATTTTTTCCGCGATGATGCTAAACGGAGGCTTATATAACGGACATCGCATTTTGAGCCCTGCGGCCGTAAAAGTGATGACCCGTGTTCCGCAAGAGCTGAAAGAGTTCGGGCGCGGGTTGGGCTGGGATCTGGATTCGCCTTACAGCTCCAACCAGGGCGATTTGTTTTCGTCCCTAACTTATGGCCATACGGGTTTTACCGGAACTTCGATGATCATCGATCCGGAAACGCAGACGGTCGTAATTTTATTAACCAACCGGGTGCATCCCAAAGTAACGCACGGAATGGGCGTTATCCGGCTCAGAAGCCTGGTGGCCAATGTGGTGGCTGCTGCCATTATCAAATAAACGATGTTTTGAAAATCTCGCGCCAGGCTAAAACAGTGGTCGTGTTTTGCGTTTCAAACAGGGGTTTGATTGGCATTTGCGGGTGTTCATTCGTAAATTTACAAAAAAATATTTTCATTCAATCCAAAAATATCATAATGGTTCTAACAGGAGATAGACAGTGATTAAACTTTACGGCGTTCCCACTTGCCAGCAGATACGTAAAACGAAAGCCCTCTTTGAGGAAAATAATATTTCATATGAATTTGTGAATGTGAAAAAACAGCCGGTTTCGGAATCATTTTTGCGGAAAGTAGTGGATCAATTAGGCCTTGAAAAAGCCGTAAATACCAAAGGAACCACATATCGCAAACTGGGACTTAAAAACATGGATCTGGACGAAGAGCAGTTGTTCCAATGGCTGTTAAAAGAACAAAGTATGATCAAGCGACCGTTGATCGAAAAAGACGGCCAATTCTGGATCGGTTTTGAACCGGAAGGAATAATGAATTTTATACAAGGAGCATAGATTTTAACCTGTGAGGTGTTATGACCGAAATTACGGCAGTGATCTTAGGCGGCGGACGAGGAACGCGCCTTGATCCTTTAACAAGACTACGAGCAAAACCAGCCGTCCCGATCGCCGGTAAATTCCGTTTGATTGATATTCCGATCAGTAATTGCCTGCACTCTGGAATCCGCAAAATTTTTGTACTGACCCAATTCAATACCGAATCCTTACACCGCCATCTCCAGGACACGTACCGTTTCGATACCTTCAGTAAAGGTTTTGTGCGTATCCTTGCCGCTCAGCAAACCAGCCAAAGCCAGGATTGGTACCAGGGTACGGCCGATGCCGTTCGTAAAAATCTTCTTTATTTAAGACATGCCGGAGAACATATTTTAATTCTTTCCGGGGACCATCTGTATCGCATGGATTATGGTCAGTTTTTCGATTACCACCGCGATATGGATGCAGATATTTCCATTGCCGTAAAGCCGATTTATGCCAATGAGGCACCTGAATTCGGTATTCTTAAAACAGATGATAAGGGCTGGATCACCGAATTTTATGAGAAACCGAAAGATAAAAAAATTCTGGAGCAGTTTAAGGTGGCTCCGGAAT
>CAZJNP010000377.1:0-3660 GCA_964547355.1 uncultured Calditrichaceae bacterium | reverse complement strand
ACTTAAGACGAAATAATTTTAGTCGGGGAAAATGAGGAACTTTGGATGAAAGCCTTAATCACCAGCGGCGGACGTGGAACCAGACTACGTCCCCTTACCCACACGCAGAACAAACACCTGATCCCGATCGCAAACAAACCCATTTTACATTACGCCATCGAGTACTGCACTCAGGCCGGGATTAAAGACATCGGCATTGTGTATAGCGCGGATTCTACCGCCGTCCCCGACGCCATCGGCGACGGGTCCCAATGGGGCGTGCACATTACATACATCCCCCAGGAAGCGCCTCTTGGTTTGGCCCATGTGGTAAAAATTTCCCAGGATTTTATTCAGGACGAGCCCTTTGTTTTTTACCTGGGAGACAACATGGTAGTGGGCGGCTTGGATCGCTTTATCGAAGCGTTCGAAAAAAACAAAAGCAACTGCCATCTGACCCTGGCCAAAGTCAAAGACCCGGAACGGTTTGGCGTGCCGGAAATTAAAGACAACCGCATCGTACGGATCGAAGAGAAGCCCAAACAGCCTAAAAGCCATTTTGCCGTATCGGGCATTTACATTTACGACGCCACCATTTTTGAGGCGGTCAACAACATCAAGCCCAGCGCGCGCGGGGAACTGGAAATCTCTGACGCGCACCAGTACCTGCTGGACCACGGCTACAAAATCACCTACTCGGAAATCACCGGCTGGTGGAAAGACACGGGCAAGCCCTACGATCTGCTGGAGGCCAACCGCCTGATTTTGGACAACATGACCGAAGATATTCAAGGAGAAATCGACAAAAACAGCCTGGTCACGGGTAAGGTAAAAATCGGAGCGGGCTCAAAGATCATCAACTCTACGGTCCGGGGCCCGGTCATCATAGGCGAAAATACCATTATTGAGAACAGCTATGTCGGACCATTTACATCTATTTACGACGAATGTCTGATTAAAAACAGCGAAGTGGAATTCAGTATTCTGTTAAAAGAATGCAAAATCATCGATGTGGACATCCGCATCGAGCACAGCCTGCTGGGCAATGATGTGGAGATCGTAAAAGCAGAAGGCCACCCGGCCACACACCGCTTCTTAATCGGCGACCAGAGTCGGGTGGAAGTGCTTTAAAGATAACCATTAAAATTTCGAAACACCAAGCCACCTATATAAATAAGTGGAACAGAAATTGAACCCTCAAATATTTTCTTTAGCAGGAAAAAGAACAATACAAAATGGAGAACAGGCATGAGTTACAAAAACATTACGGTTGAAAGGGAGCAAAAGATTGCACTGATTACCATCAATCGGCGCGAAAAGCTAAACGCGTTAAATCAGGAAACCTTGAGTGAACTGTCAACGGCCTTTCAGGAAGCGGAGGCAGATCAGGAAATTCAAGGCATTCTGCTTACAGGTACTGGAAGTAAAGCCTTTGCAGCCGGAGCAGATATTTCCGAAATCTATCCTTTATCTTTGGAAAGCGGACGCGCCTTTGCCCGGTTCGGCCAGCGCGTCTATTCTCAGATCGAACACATGACCAAGCCGGTCATCGCCCTGGTAAACGGCTACGCCCTGGGCGGCGGTTGTGAACTGGCCATGGCCTGTCACCTGCGCATCGCCAGCGAAAACGCCCGCTTCGGTCAGCCGGAAGTAAACTTGGGACTAATCCCCGGCTATGGAGGCACCCAGCGTCTGCCGCGACTGGTGGGCCGGGCCGTCGCGCTCGAGCTTTTGTTGACCGGCGAAATGATCGACGCCAACCGGGCGTATGAGCTGGGCCTGGTCAATCAGATCGTCGCGCAGGAAGAACTGCTCGACGCCGGGAAAAAACTACTGAACCATATTCTGACCAAAGGCCCCTTGGCCGTGCGCTATGTGCTGGAAACCGTGCACCGCGGATTAAACACCACTTTGGAAGAAGGACTGCAGATCGAAGCAGATTTTTTTGGTATGGTTTGCGATACGGAAGATATGAAAGAAGGAATCAGCGCGTTCCAGGAAAAACGCGAGGCAATATTTAAAGGAAAATAAATTGCAAAGAGAAACTATATCCGTTCTTCTGTATCAGGAGCGCTCAGAGAAATCTGACGGTTTGGAAAAATTGATACCTGCTTCTGTGCATAAGGTATCCGATGTGCAGGCACTCAAAGAAATGCTTAAGGAGAACTCGTTTGACCTTTTGGTCTGCGTTCCGGATCGGGAGCAGGAAGAACTCTACACGTTTCTGAAAGATTTTCGCCTTAATTACCCATCCATTTTCTTTTTTCTGGTCACGCCGCAGCATGGGGAGTGGGAAGAGATTTCCTGTGACTTCCAAATGCCGGCCGATCAGTTAAAGGAAACACAGTTCCTGCGCACCATTTTGGAAAACATGGTGCGCTTGGCCAAAATACGAAAGAACAATCAAAACCTCTCGGCCATGCTGTTACACGATGTACGCTCCCCCATTCAAAGTCTGCTGGGTTACCTGGAACTGTTGCAAGCGGAAGTATTCGGTGAATTGAACGAGGGTCAGCAGCAGTTGCTTTCCAAAGCCGTGGCATTAAGCGACAACCTGAGCGATCTGGTGGAAGAGCTGTCCCTGGTTTATCAATTCGAAAAACACCGTGTGGATCTGCTAAAAACCTCCATACAGCCTAAAAAGATGATCGACCAGATTTTACGTTCGATGTGGATTCTCACGGATAAAAAAAATATTAAACTGATTTTACAAGTCTCGGACCCTTTGCCCTCTCTCATTGCAGACAGTTTAGCCGTGCATCGGATTTTAAGCAACCTCCTGTTGAACGCCATCAAATTCACACCCATGGATGGCAGTATCCAGGTTTCGGTGCGTCACACCCACGACGCGCTTTCAAAAAAGATGCTGGAATTCCGCATTGTAGATTCCGGTCCTGGTATCCCAGAGGAAAAATTAGGCCATATTTTCAACAAATATTACCGTCTGGAAGACATCGAGCAAAGGCAGAAAGGACAGGGACTGGGATTATACATCTGCCGCTTGCTGGTGGAAGCACACGGTGGGAAAATCGGCGCCTACAACAACCGCGAGGGCGGCGCCACCTTTTATTTTACGCTTCCCCTAGAAGAAGATAAATAATCGCTTCGTATTTCCTGCGTCATTCCTGCCACCCGATTTCATCCCAGAACGCTTCTTCGTAATGCGTGACCTGCGCTGGATAGGAAGAGAAGTCCACGATCAGCACGTCAAAGCGCAGTGCATCGTTCTGTACCCCGGGATTCTGCTCCAGAAAAGCATAGGCAGCGGCGATCATATTGCGCTGCTTGCGTTTGTGCACCCGGAATTCGGCGGCATCAGGCGGGGGCGTAAAATAACTCTTCACTTCGCTAAAAACCAGCGTTTGTCCATCCCGGCTGACAATGTCCAGCTCGGCACGTCCGGCGTGAAAGTTACGCGCCAAAATGCGGTGCCCTTTTCTCTTAAGGAATTCGACGGCAATGGCTTCGCCTTTGCGACCTAGTTCTTGTTTTACGGTTCGACTCATTTTTCCCCACTTTTTTCAGAAATTTAGAACTAAATTCCCAGGGAAAAAAGTTAGAATTAAAAATTAATCCTGCAATAAAAAGAAAAACAGGAATCTTAACAGGAATCTGGTATTTAATAGATCTTTTTATTAAACTAAAATCAATTGAACACACAAACGGTTTGCTGTTCGAAAA
>CAZJNP010000376.1:0-3663 GCA_964547355.1 uncultured Calditrichaceae bacterium | reverse complement strand
GTATTTATATATATGCTTTTTGCGTGGGAAAATGGAAATAGTTTTCTTAAAGAAATGTGTATTTATCTACCCAACAAAATAAACCCGCTCCAGTTACGCGGGAATGCAGTGGTATTGTTTGCGATCATCTTTAGTTTGGCCTTGCGCAATGCGGAAGCGTAAGAATACCCTTGCAACACAAACACGTAAAAATCCTCCATCAGTTGCGCCGTCTGGCGGTCAGGGACTTTCCATAGGGAAACAACGATATTCTTTGCGCCGGCGTAAAAAAAGCCGCGGGTTATGGACATCAATCCTTCGCCTTTTACCAATTTGCCAATGCCGCTTTCACAACTGGACAACACCAGTAAATCCGCATCCAGCTTCAAATTATACGTCTCACCGGAATATAAAATCCCATCCTTTCGGGGATCCGGATCCATCGACTGTGAAAAGATCAGTCCAGAAAGCTTTGGCTGATTTTCATTAATTAACCCGTGGGTAGCCAGGTGAATATATTTACACTTCGCCGTTTCATTTTTAAAACGATCTTCTGTGGCTTCCTTTCTAAGAAAAATTCGCGCCTTTTGGCCTTCAGCTCGGAATAATTCCGCAATGCTGGTAATCTCCTCAGCGCTATACGGCAAAGGATAATAGCGACTGCCGTTTACCAATACGGAACGCAGCAGAGAATCCGCAGCTAACTCCTGCCGGGCGCGATCGCCACTGCGGTCGGCAAAATAATAAGCATTCTGATCTCCGTCAAACACCGGCGCAAAACCGGCAAAATTTTCATTTGCATGCTTTTTTTGCTTCAACGAAGTTTCCAGAAATAAAGTAGCCGAGTGATGATATGAAATGTCATATTGTTTAATTAGAAAATTCATGTCAGAAAAAGAATGCAGAACACCCCTACCAGCAACAGTTTTGTGAATCTCCGCCAACACCTCAAACGGTAAATAGTTTAAAATTCCGTCCGGGATAATCGTTAGCTGTTTCGCCCGACTCACATATTTACGCAGCGGTTCAAATAAAGTGCGATACACAGGAAAATTGTACTCAACAAAGCTCTTTTTGTCATATTTACGAATCGATCGCAATAAACGCCGGATATTATCGGTTAAGACTGAGTCGCCCGGCAGCGGCACCAGGTGTGCCGAATGTTTTGTTATGACAACGGCAAACAATAAGCGTTCGCTAACAAAATATTCGATCAGGGCATCACCTTTATTTAAACGGTTACGAATATCCGAAATCGTAGCAATGTTATTCCCGTATTTAAAATGATAATAGCGGAGAAATTGAATTTCTAATTCATGGATTAGGCGATCATACCGTACTTTTGTTTCAAAATACTTATTCTCAAAATACGCAATACTGGCGCTGTCTTTAGATGATTTATTTTTCTGCTTTTCCTGCAGACTCATTTCATAATAGACCAGATCCTCTTTCAGACTTCTTTCTTTTTGCAGCAGGCTGTCGGGAATGCCAGAAAATTTCTGCGCCTGCGACTCGCGTATTGCCTCACGCAGAACGGAAGCCTTGGCCATTTCCATGCTGTTAAATGCCGCGGAGAGATATTGTTCACTTTTTAATAATTCAGGAAATTCCTTAGACAGATTTAGAATCGATCCGGCAATGTTTTTAAGAGTTTCACTCAGCGCTAATTTCGATCCTTCGTAGCTGTAGCTCGCTTGCACTTGATTTACCGTTTTTAAAGCTGCAACATATTCCTTTATGGCTGCCTGCAATATTTTCTTTTTCGGTTGTTGTTTATATAAACTCTTAAATGCATCGCCTTTTGATTTCAGAATATCGCTCAACAGCAACCGATCCGAAACATAGTCCGGGTCGGGATCCTCAAACACCGAGTTTTTTTTAAACTTTTTGCTCAAGGCTATTAAGGCTTTTTGAAAATGCCTTAATGCCTCATTGTAATTGTTCTGCGCCTGATAAACCTCTCCCTGCCGGTATTTGATTCTCGCTAAAAAAATATTTCGGCGCCCCAGGGTTTTTAGGAGCAATTTTTCCGCCCTGTCAAAATAATCCAGCGCTTTTTTATACGCTCCTTGCTTTAAATACAACAATCCAAAATTCTCGTAATTCTGAATCGCCAGATCCGGATGCTGATCGCCATATATTTTTTTTCTGAGATCAAGTGACTTCTGGTAGTATTCCACGGCTTTATCGTATTCATTGAGGTCAGAATACGTATTACCCAGATTGTTGTAAATTGTCGCCAAATCCGTATAATTTTTACCGCTTTTTTTTATACATGCGGTTATTGCTTTGCGATAGTACTCAATCGCTTTGGCGTATTGATTTTTCTTTTTATAACAATTGGCGATATTATTGTAATTCATAAACACATCGGAAGGACCGTCTCCATAAATGCGGTTGAGAATGCGAATCGCCTTTTTTTGGTACGCTATGGCCTTATCATATTCCGCCAAATCTTCATACAGCACCCCCAACATATTGTATGTTGTTGCAAAGTAAAAATGATCCGGTTCCAATACTTTTTGTTTGATTGCAAGAGCCTTTTGTTCCAATTCCAGCGCCTTTTGGTAATTCCCCTTGAATTTATAATCCGCGGCTATGTTTTCCAGGTTTTTGGCCACTTCCGGATGATATTCGCCGTAGGCCTGCCGAACCAATTCCAGCGCGATTTTATGATTTTCAAATGCCTGATTATAAAATCCCTTGTAAAAATAAATATCCCCGATATTCTCGTAAGTCAGTGCAATGGAAGGATTGTTCTTCCCCAACAAGTCGATGAATATTTTCTGCGCTTTTTTGTAATATACAAGCGCTTTGTCATACTCTGTTTTGTTACGATAAATCACTCCGATATTATTATAATTTTGCGCCACCCGAATATGTTTTTCACCATATGCTTTAAGTCTGATATTTAATGCCTTTTGGTAATAAAATAATGCGCTGTCGCTGTTCCCTTTGTAGTAGTACACATTGCCAAGGCTATGGAAACAATCGGCAATATCCGGATTATCCTTTTGAAGCTGCGCCTGACGAATGGTAAGCGCTTTATAATAACTGCCGTAAGCGTCGTCAAATTTGCCGGTTAATAAATACGTATTACCCAGTGAGATCAACGCTTCGGATAACAATAAATCGTTTCGGGTATCCAACGTCGAAAATGTTTCTTTGATTTGCAAAAGAACCCGTTCGGCTTCGTTATATTTGCCTAATCGATTTAAGTTATCGGCAATTGAAACCCTCGCTTCAATATATTTTTCCGTGCTATCCAGTTGCTTATAGAGATCCGCTGCTTTTTCATAATAAATATTAGAACTGTCCAGCTTAGCGGATTTCTGAAATTGCTCCGCTTTTATGATATAACGATGGGCGATTTGGGGTTGCTGTGAAAAAAGAAACAAGGGAAGTAACAAATAAAAAACTACATACAAAGAACCGTCTCTGAGATTCTCTGAACTTAACACTGCAGACTCTCCATTAGATATTTATACGGGAGACATACGTCTGATTATGGAATGAAAATACGATAATCCGAAAGGAAAGTAAACTTTAATTTTTAATAATAAACTTCCCTACCCTCAACAAATCATCCTCACTTTCCAATTTCCAGTAATAAAGTCCCGGGGAAAGTTTTTGTTTTAATTTAAAATAGGGAGCGGAAGTCTGCGTTTCATAAACGATATTTTC
>CAZJNP010000375.1:0-3664 GCA_964547355.1 uncultured Calditrichaceae bacterium | reverse complement strand
AAATTAACCTGCATACGGTCGGCTTCCACCTGAGCAAAATCGGTGTTGGCCGTGAGGTTTAATTTCATAGTCGGGGTGATCAGGTAATTTAGGTCCGCGCCGATGTTAGTCACGCTTTGGAACGAACCGGCCGAAAGCCGTTCAATGCCGGCCAGGGCGTACGGTTTTAATTCCACCAGGGTCGTTTGACTGATTCCGTGAAGGCCGAGTAACTTACCGGCGCGCGAGACCTGTTCGATCTCGGAGTCCCGCGACCAGCCCTGCCAAAAATCCTGTTCCCGTTTCCGGCGGATGACGCGCTCAAAATTTACGCCCCAGACGAGCTGCTCCCGGGTTTTAAACTTGAGCGTGGAAAAGGGAATAATAAATTCGGCGAACCAACCTTTTCCGGTTATTTTTGTTTTCACGTTCCAGATCCCGTTCCACGATGGGTTCTCCTGCTGACCGTTATCCTGGATCAGGGCGTCGTAGCGCGCGCCGTTGGGATTGGTGATGAAAAGGTAACCGTTGCGTTTGTCGTTGTACGTGTCCAGCACGATTTTGAAATTATCGTCTTTTTCGTAATCAAAATCGTATTTCATGCCCTGCGCGATAATTTTATCCGGCTGGGAGCCGTAGCACCATACGCCGATGTACAGGTTCTTGTCGTCGTAAAGTATGGCCACTTCCGTGCGCTCCGTGGCCGGTTGTCCCAGATTCAGTTCGCGCTGGGTGAAATTGGAAATGTGCCTGGCCTTTTGCCAGACCGCTTCCGTTAACAAACCGTCAATCTTAACAGGATCGGTCATTCTTAGGGCCCGAATTTCATTGGGATAACTTACCTGGGCAAAAAGTAGTGTAACTCCGTTTAACAATAGGACAATAAGCCAGATAACCTTTACCTTACTCCACATTTTCCGTCTTCTTCACTCCAATAACATTAAACCTAAACCCATTGTTTATTAATCAACCGTAATTTCGGGACGTAAACACAGCGCGTGTCATTTTCCCCGTATTAACACGGGGTTAATTTCGTTACATTACTTCAGTACGCATACTCTTAAACTTGATTATTGGAAATTCAGTGCTGGATATTGGTTATTCAAAACTTCCTCAATATTCATTAACCAGCGACCAACTGTTTTAATATTTACGGTAGCAAAACCACCTTGAAATTATCGAACGAAGTGGCCGCGTCTGCTTTGGTCCACAACCCCACACCGCCGGCTTTAGTGAACGTGCGGTCTTTGACTTCCAATAGCTTTTTTCCGTTTAAGTAACCGAACATTTGATCGCCCTGCATGACGATTTTCATACGCTGCCAGGTGTGGGCCGGCAGATGCACGCGCGCGCTGGCCAGCATGCGACGCGCGCCGTCCTTGACGTAGTAAATGCGGAAATTGTTTTCCAGCGGATTGTAGCGCGCGATGTAATAGTTGTTTTTGTTGATGGCCCGCCAGATGACGCCGCCGCCCTGGTCTTCCACGCCGGAATTGGCTTTAAAGTAAATGGAAATTTCGCCGTTCAGGAAATCGGGCTCGCTTGTCCAGCATAAATTGAAGGTACCGCCGAAGGAATGGTTGATTTTTGTCAACGCCAGCACTTTGGTTCCAGAAGGGGCGGTTGTGTCTTCCACCACTTGCCAGGTGGCGAGGTCGCCTTTTTGATTGGTAGCTTCCACTTTCCAGCCGGCCGGAATTTTGCCTGTTTGAATATTCTCAAAATCCAGTTGGATTACGTTTGACTTTTTAGTGACCCTGGTTTGGGCCAAAGCCGTTTGCACTGTCGTTAATTGAAACAAAACCATTAAAACGACCATGGACAAACTTAAAAGTTTCATTTTATCGCTCCTTTCCTTTAAAGGATGTTTAACGGTTCACAAAACGGTACATCATCGCACGTGCATGCGCACCGCTGTATACTCCACCTTGATGGCGTCAAAAGGGCACTCTTCTACGCAGGTTAAACAACCCGTGCAGGTTCCGGGGACCGGTTCCGGTAAAGCCATTTCCTTTGTCATTTTGATGGCTTTTTCCGGACATACGTCAAAGCATATCCCGCAGCCGGTGCAGGAATTCTCTATCAGCCTCCATTCCCATTCCATAGCTTTATGCGTTTCTTTCGGTAATCATTTGCACCGCACGGAAAAATCCCCAGATAAAAACGCCTAATAGCACCGGGAATACGAGGTAAAACGTCCATTGTGCCAATTCCAGACCATGGGGATTGGCGTTGGAACGTAAATGGGTTTTAACGAAAGTCCAGAATGCGGACGGATGATGAGTTAAATATTCGCCGCTGGGCGCTTCCATCACAAAAGAAAATCCGACAATGTTCAGCAGATTGGCGCCGAAGATCAGCCAGAGCGCCGATAAAAATCGCGGGCTTTTGGAATGGTGACCGCCGTAAAACAGCCTTAAAATCAGCGAAATTTCAAACAACACCGTGGCAATGGGAATAAAGGGTACGGCGACTTTGATGTCAGCCATAATATCAGGGTTTAGAATCAGAAATCCGATTAGCACAATAGCCGCAAGAACGATGTCTGCCAGCAGAATGGTAAAGATGTTCCAGATTTCCAGCGAGACGCGTAGCGTCAGAAAATTTTGTAATGAATTGTAATAGGGTTGTACCAAAAGCAGCCCCATGACCAGCAGCCCTAACAGGATTGAAACGTTTAATAGGGTTTGCAGTGTCCAGACTTCTAATCCCTTGGCGATGATTGCTCCTTCCATCTTCCACCTTTTCAATCTTTGATCCGTTTTTTCGTTAATCAACAGGCATATATTTTTGAAATACTTAGAATATTAATGTCCGATAGATTTTAATTATGTTATCTTTTGCTTTGGAAGCACAATCGTAAAGGTGCTTCCTTCCGATATGCGGCTGTGAACCTTTATGGTTCCACCCTGAATTTGTATGGCCCAGAGGGAAATGGCCAGGCCAAGGCCGCTTCCGCCCAAAGCTCTGGAACGGGCTTTGTCCACCCGGTAAAAGCGCTGGAAAATTTTTTCTTTTTGATTTTCCGGAATGCCTGTACCTTGATCCCTGACGGCGATTGAAGTGCTTTCACTATTCTGTGATATTTCAACCGTTATTTTAGTTTTCGGGTTGGAATATTTGATGGCGTTGTCCAGGATATTCAAAACCGCTTCCTGCAATAAATCCCGATCGGCTTTAACTGTAATGTTTTTGTCGCCTTCTAAATCAATCGATTGCTCCTTTTCTTCAGCCAGGGGCTGGATAAATTCCACGATTTGCTCGATAAAAGGATATAATGCCAAAGATTTCTTATTGACCTTAATGCGGTCCGCGTCGGCTTTGGAGAGGAACAACAGGCTGTCCACCATACGCGCCAGGCGGCGGTTCTCTTCCAGAATGCTGCCGATCACGTCCCGATAATACGCGACATCTTTATTGTTTTGCAGGCTCACTTCCCCTATGCTCTGAATGGCCGTGAGCGGGGTTCGTAGTTCGTGGGAGGCGTCGGCGGTAAATTGTTTTAATCGGTTAAAAGACTTTTCGATGCGTTCCAGCAGTTCATTAAAGGATTGGGCTAAACGTCCCAATTCGTCATGCGCATTGTCCACCGGTAGGCGTTCCTGAAGATTGGTATCGCTGATGCGCCGCGCCTTTTCGGCCATCCGATCTACAGGTGTCAGCATCTTTTTGGTCATTACATATC
>CAZJNP010000374.1:0-3670 GCA_964547355.1 uncultured Calditrichaceae bacterium | reverse complement strand
CTTTCCGGCAGGAAAAGAATATTCCCCTTGTCATTGCGCAGAAATTCCGTTATTTTGGAAATATGGTGCAAGAGAATAAAATCCGCCGCCGAGTGATACTACACGTGGACATGGACGCCTTTTTCGCCGCTATAGAACAGCGCGATCACCCCCAATACCGCGGAAAACCGGTAATCGTGGGTGCCGACCCCAAAGGCGGCAAAGGCCGGGGCGTGGTTTCCACCTGTTCTTACGAAGCCCGGAAATTCGGCGTGCACTCGGCCATGCCCATTTCACAGGCTTACCGCTTATGTCCCCAGGGTATTTATGTGCCCCCTAACGGCAAACTGTATCAACAGGTGAGCCGGGAAATTTTTGAGATTTTCTACGAATTTACCGATGCCGTGGAGCCTTTGTCCATCGACGAGGCATTTCTGGACGTGACCGGAAGTCTGCGTTTATTCGGAACGGGAAGGGAAATTGCCGAAAAAATCAAACAACGCATTTATGAAAAGGAGCATCTGACCGCCTCCGTGGGCGTGGCGCCCAATAAATATCTGACCAAAATCGCATCCGACCTGGAAAAACCGGACGGGTTGGTTGTGGTGAATCCGGACAGGGTACAGGAGTTTCTGGAACCGCTGGATATTTCCAGACTGTGGGGAGCGGGTGTGCGTACCCAGGAGAAGTTGCGCAAGCTGGGTATCCAATCCATCGGCGATCTGGCAAAATTTCCTCTGCCCATGCTTGAACAACAATTCGGTAAAATGGGACGCCATTTTTATAACCTGGCTCACGGTTTGGACGACCGACAGGTGGAGTACGACCAATCGGTAAAATCGGTCAGTAATGAGCATACTTTTTCCCGAGACACCGCTGATGCGGTAACGATTCACCAAACCCTGTTTTACCTTTCGGAAAAAGTGGGATACCGCCTCCGGAAGAAAGGATTAAAGGGACGCACGGTGCACCTGAAACTGCGTTATGAGAATTTTTCCACCATTACGCGCAACAAAACGCTGCCGGAAGCTATCGATAACACCGAGCAAATTTTTACCACCGTGAAATCGTTATTCGAAAAGAATTATCAGCCCAACCGAAAAGTGCGTTTGTTGGGCGTGGGCATCAGCGGATTCGGAGAAACGGAGGGGGGAGTCCAGCTTTCGTTATTCGATCGGAAAAAAGATAGCAGCAGCCGGCTGGACGCTTTGCAGGATACACTGGTGGAACGCTTTGGCAAAGGAGCCGCCAGACGGGCGGAGTCCCTGATTAAGTCCGAAAAGAAGGAAAGGGATTAGAAGGAGAGGTATAGGGTATAAAGGTATATGGTAGAAGGGTTGGTATATTGTCCCTTTATACCTTATTCCCCTTTACCCTGTTCATCGCTACCACCAAGTTGAACCAATGGCAAACCCTTTGTAACTTGTTTCAAATAAAGGCATCATTAATGTAGTAATAGTTTATCTTGTTTGTGACAGTTGGTTTAACAGAGAGGTAAATCGATGACGGCGAAAAGCAAGTCTTACAAATTTAAAGCGGAAATTAAGCAGCTACTGGATATTCTGGTTCATTCTCTTTATACCAACCGGGAAATTTTCCTGCGCGAATTAATCTCAAACGCATCGGACGCGCTGGACAAAGTGCGTTTCGAAATCACCAGCGGCGGAGATGTGATCGATAAAGATCTGCCGCTCGAAATCCGGATCAAAGCGGATAAGGAAAAGAATATTTTAACCATCTCCGATACCGGTATCGGAATGACTGCGCAGGAGATCGTTACCAACATCGGGACCATTGCCAAATCGGGCTCCGCCGAATTTTTAAACAAACTTTCCGAAGAGGCCAAGGAGAAAGATATCTCCAATATCATTGGAAAATTCGGCGTGGGTTTCTATTCCGTGTTCATGGTGGCAAAGGAAGTGGTGATTACCTCCAAATCGTATTTACAGGACGCGGCGCCGGTACAATGGCGCTCCGACGGTTCGGGTACGTTTAAAGTGGTGGAATTGGATGAACCTGTAAAACGGGGTACCACCATCGAAATCCATTTAAAAGACGACGCCAAAGAATTCACCGAGAAGTACCGGCTGGAATCGATCATTAAAAAGCATTCTAATTTTATTCAGTTTCCCATTTATCTGGAAGGGGACAAGGTCAACACCATTACGGCCTTATGGCGGGAACCCAAATCCAGCATCAAACCGGAGCAATATGAAGAATTCTACAAATTTCTGACTTACGATACCGAACCGCCGCTCAGCACGATCCATGTATCGATCGATGCGCCGGTGCAGTTCAGCAGTATTATGTTCATCCCAAAACGGGAATTCGATTTGTTCGGCATTTCCAAAGAAGACATCGGACTGGACTTATATGTAAAAGGCGTATTGATACAGCATAAGTATTCCGACCTGCTGCCCGAGTACCTGGGCTTCGTCAAAGGGATGGTGGATTCGCCCGATATTCCGCTGAACATTTCCCGCGAGACGCTGCAGGAAAACCGCGTGGTGATGAAGATAGAACAGACGCTGGTCAAGCAGATTTTAAATCATCTGGGAAAAATGGCCAAAGACGAACCGGAAAAGTACAAAGAATTCTGGAAGGCGCACGGCAAGATATTTAAACTGGGCTACTCCGATTACGCCAATCAGGAAAAATTTGCGGAATTGCTGCGCTTCGATTCTTCGGCCATGGAAAAGGAAGGGGAATTAATTTCGCTGGCCGAATATGTGGAACGGGCGAAAGAAGAGCAGAAAGAAATCTACTATATTTCCGGTCCCAGCCGGGATGCCGTCATCAGCGATCCGCATCTGGAAATCTTTAAACGCAAGGGCGTGGAAGTGCTCTACCTCTACGATCCGGTGGATGAGTTTGTAATGACCGGGCTGGGAAACTATAAAAAGGATTACTCCTTTGTGGCGGTGGAGCAGGCCGATCTGTCCAAATTAGAAAAGATCGAAGATGTGGAAGAGAGCGGCGAACAGGTGGAAGCGCTCAGTGAGGGTGAAGAAAAGGTCTTTAAAAAGCTGCTGGAAAAAATCAAGGACATTTTAGGCGACCGCGTGACCGAAGTGCGCGAATCCAAACGCTTAAAAGACAGTCCCTCCTGTCTGGTCAATCCTGACGGACAGATGACTTCCCACATGCAGAAAATTCTGCATATTATGAACAAGGACACTTCCGTGCCCAAGAAAATTTTTGAAGTAAATAAAGATCACAAAATGATCCGCAATCTGCTTAAGATTTACAAAAATGATCCAAAAGATCCATTTATTGCGGAAACGGTGGAACAGTTGTACGAATCTGCTTTGCTGCTGGAAGGCTACCTGACCGATCCGCATAAACTGGTGAACCGCATTCAGGATATCCTGCTAAAAAGCAGCGAATGGCATCCCGGTAAAAAATGACAATTCTTTAGCATACGGCTGTCTGTTTTTTTTCAGGCAGCCTTTTTTATTTCTTGCCATTTTTTTCAGAAGAATTTAATGAAACGCATCGCTTTGATTCTGAGCGATTCCTGTAGGGCGGTTAATTCAGATCTCTGCAAAGATCTGGTAAAAATTCCAAATTCCAAATTTTAATGACTAAAAGAAGGAATAGGGGAATACGGAAATAAGGTATAAGGGAAGATGAATCAAGCGGAATCGGCGTATCCTTATCCTTTTTTGTTTCTTTTTTACTTGATCTGTAT
>CAZJNP010000373.1:0-3678 GCA_964547355.1 uncultured Calditrichaceae bacterium | reverse complement strand
GAATTATTCCTGTTTTTGATTTCCTTAATTTAAATTTTGGCTTATATTTACGGATTATTCAGATAAGCGAAGGATACGAGTCATGATTAAAAATCTGGTCTGGTTGATATTGGGCGTTTTAATCGGCGCGGTCAGTATGTACAAATTGTCGCCCCATCAATATGAGGCCTGGCAGCCGGTGATCGAAGACACGCGTTTTGACTATCTTCAGGACATTTTAAAACCGGCCGTTCCGGCTGCGGATTCTCTGGAAAAAATCATTCGCCGAAAAGCACCGGAAGCGGCGTCCGCCGCCACGCGGGTGCAGACCACCTGCGCCAAATTAACCGATTATTACATCCCGCTGACCGAAGTGCGCCAGCTCATCTTTGACGCAGACCGATTCTACTATTTAAAGGAAAAAGAACGCGCCTTAGCAAATTTACGCCAGGCCATCCGCCTGATGGAGCAATTGGAAACCTCCCGGCACCCCCAAATGGCCGAGGCGCTAAACGCGCTGATTCTGCTGGTTAAAAAAGTGGCTTTAAATCTGGAAAACGACGCCCCGGAACTCAATGAAAGTTTCCGCCAGGCCGGACACCGCGTGAATATGATGCTGTATAAGGGAGAGCTTATCCTGTCCGATGAACAGTTTTAGATTAAAAATACTCGACTGGTCCGACTCCGTCATCCACACCATTAACGTCTCATTCTTTATCGTGGGCGTCATCGCTATCATTAGCCTGGTGACGCAGTACGGGTTTTACATCAGCGCCGATCTGGAGCACTGGCTGGAGCGGGTCGATATTCTGATCGTCTTTTTCTTTGTGCTGCAATTTTTAGTCAAGCTGATCTTCATGCCGGCGCCGCGCCGTTACATCCGCGAACACTGGTTCGAGACGCTGCTGGTTTTGGTGATCATGGTGCGCACCGGATTTTTAATCCACTCCTTAGGCCTGGGCACCTTCCGCCATTATTTTGTGGATTTGAACGTGGGTGCCATTACCAAAGTAACCATTGTTTCCGCCCAGCTGGTCTTGGTTCTTTCTCTGATCAGCAGCAGTCTGCGCCTGAACCGCAAAATCGCCTCATTAAAATTTCACCCGGCCCAGACACTGCTGCTTAGTTTTGTGGTAGTGATATTCATCGGCACTCTGATGTTACTCTTGCCCAAGGCCACCGCTCCCGGAAAATCGCTCAGCGTGTTGGACGCCCTGTTTACTTCCACCAGCGCCACCTGCGTCACCGGATTGATCGTGGTGGATACAGGCACCCATTTTTCCCTTTTGGGACAGCTGATTATTCTTACGCTGATCCAGATCGGCGGATTAGGCTTAATGACCCTGTCCAGTTTTTTAGCCTTGTTTTTCGGAAGAGGCATGGGCATCCGCGAGCGCGTCATGCTGCAGGAAATGATGAATATCGACCGCCTAGGCGCCATTACCCGCGCCCTGCGCCTGGCCGTGAGCATCACCTTCCTGTTTGAATCCGTTGGCGCGGTTCTGCTCTATTTTAGCTGGAACCGCCCGGGATGGACGTTTTTCGACCGGGTGTATCACTCCATCTTTCACTCGGTTTCCGCCTTTTGCAACGCCGGATTTTCATTAAATGCCGATTCACTGATGTACTACCAGAACAACTATGCGGCCATCCTGATTGTGGCGGGCCTGATCATTTTCGGCGGACTGGGATTTCTGGTGCTGACCGAAATCGCCGGCATCAACATCCTTAAATCAACCGAGCGCGTCCTGGTGCGCAAATATTCCGTTCAGACCAAACTGGTGCTGATCATTACCTCTGTTCTGCTGGCAGTGGGCACGGTGCTGATGCTGTCTTTGCAAACCATAGAAGGCAGTTGGGCTCACCGTTTGATGCACGCTTTCTTCTCGTCAGTTACTGCCCGCACCGCCGGATTCAACACGGTGGATTTTAGTCTGTTCTCCACGCCTTTGGCCCTGGTGATCATTCTGCTCATGTTTATCGGCGCATCTCCCGGTTCCACCGGCGGCGGCATTAAAACCACCACCGTGGGCATCCTGATCGCCAGTCTGGTTTCCATCATTACCGGGAAGAACCGTATCATACTGTTCAAAAAAAGCGTTTCTTATACGGTGATGAACCGGGCGCTGGTGATCTTCGCCTTTGCCATTTTTGTTACGGGCACTTCGGTGTTCCTGCTGTCGATCACCGAGCACGCTCCGCTCATCGATATTATCTTCGAAGAAATTTCCGCCTACGCCACGGTGGGGCTTTCGCGCGGACTGACTACCCATCTCTCTTCCTGGGGGCGGCTGGTCATTATCCTGTCCATGCTCATCGGCCGGGTGGGCGCGCTGACTTTGGCCTTTGCCATTACACCGCCCAAAGAAAAACTGCGCGTGGAGTATCCCCAGGAAAAAAGCGTGATGGTGGGCTAATCGCTATTTAAGGTTAGGATTTTGGATTTTTAGGAAAAATGGTTATAATCAAAACGAGAACAAAACGCTGAGACGCGGAGTAAAATCATGAATAAATATCTAATCGTCGGTTTGGGCATTTTTGGCCGGGAACTGGCCATGAGCCTGATTGAAAAAGGAGCGGAAGTGATCGCTGTGGACGAACGAATGGAACTGGTGGAAGAGATAGAAGATAAAGTAACGTACGCCATCAAACTGGACGCCATGGACGAGAAAGCCCTGACAAGTATCGGCGTCGATGAAATCGACGTGGGCGTGGTGTGCATCGGAGAGGATTTTGAAGCCAATCTGCTGGCTGCGGTCAATCTGAAGCAGTTGGGCGTCAAGCGGGTGATTGCCCGGGCATCCAATCCCACGCACCAAAAAATTCTGCAAGCGGTGGGCGTGGACATGATCATCGCGCCGGAGATTGAAGCGGCGGAACGTCTCTCCTACCGACTGATGCATTCCGGCTTACTGGACGTCTCATTCATCGGCGGAGGCACCGTGGCGGCAAAAATCAAAGTGCCGGAAATCTTTGTAGGCAAAACACCGGCTCAGCTGGAGCTGCGCACCAAATACGGCGTCAACCTGATCGCCATCCATTCCCCCCAGCCGGACAAAGACGGTAAAAAACGTCTGCCCATGATCAACAATAATCCCGACCCCAACACCGTTTTCAAGGAAAACGACATCATGGTTTTGATAGGAAAGACTTCGGACATTCAGAAGCTGGCCAAGCTATAACGGGAGAAAGAGTTAGGGAATTTTGAATGTTGAATGAAAAAGTTTTCAGTTTCTTTGCGGCTTGGCGGCTTAGCGTGAGCAATAAAGGATTAAGAGCCAAAAGCCAGGAATTTTTGGATTTCGAATAGACAACGGTTGTTCGTTCTGCGTTGGAGAAAGCCTGGGAAATTTCAAATAACAAATTCCAAGTTCCAAATAAATTTCAGCAGCCAAATTCCAATAACCAAAACAGGAACACTTCTGCTTCAGATAAATATGCGTGGAGGCTGGGATCAGATACGTCATGCGTCGTGTTTCATTTGTAATTAAAGATGCGGTGTTAATCGGTGGCTAAAAGTTGTTCCGTTTCTGATTCGCAAGCCTTCTGCTGTTGACGATAATAATTTCTTAAGCTTAGCGTCCAATTTTACTTGACTTTATCCCCTGTATGGAATATATTTGCGACCGCTTTGTATTATAAATTGCGCCTGTAGCTCAATTGGATAGAGCGTTGGATTCCGGTTCCAAAGGTTGGGGG
>CAZJNP010000372.1:0-3691 GCA_964547355.1 uncultured Calditrichaceae bacterium | reverse complement strand
TGCGCATACCGTGGCCGTATGGAAAGTTGTAAACCACCGGATATTTTTTATCCTTAAAATAATCCTGTAAAATTTCCCGCACTGAAACCTGGTTGCGGTCTTCGCTGGTCTCCTCGCAATCGATGAATTCGCCGATAATCAGCCCGTTGATTTGGTCCAAAACCCCGGCCTGGCGTAGTTGCGCCAGGTAACGGTCAATTTTGTACGGCTCTTCGCCCACATCCTCGATGAACAAAATCGCATTGGAATAATCGGGCGCGTAAGGTGTGCCCATTTGGTGGGCGATCATGGACAAACAGCCGCCGATCAGCGTGCCGGACGCACTGCCCATTTGCCAGGTCTCGGTTTTTTCCGTCTTAAAATTGAAATTGTATGCTTTTCTGGAATTAAAAATCTGATTCCAGAAATGCGTGGCGGTAAACGCTTCAATACCGTTGCCCATTTCCACGGCTACCATAGGGCCGGAAAAACCCGGCACCTGCGCCTTCTGCCAGAGTGCTAAATGAAGCGTCGTAATATCGGAATAACCGACCAGAGCCTTGGGATTTTTTTGAATCATTTTGTAATCCAACTGATCCAGCAGACGCAGGGTGCCCCAGCCGCCCCGGGCGCAGATGATGGCGTCGATGTCTGGATCGGCAAACATGCGGTTCAGCTCCCGGGCGCGCAAATCGTCGCTGCCGGAAAAATACCAGTGGCGCGCGCTCAGCGATTCACCGCGTTTGATCCGGAAGCCGCGTTCTTCCAGATAGCGGATGCCGTCGGTCAGTTTCTTTTTGTCCGGCGGAAAAGCGGGGGCAAGTACGCCAATGGTTCCGTTTTCAGGCACAGGTCTGAGCATTTGTGGCGTCTCCTTTTTTTATGAAAAGCAAAAAACAAAAACTAATAAATTCCGCTAAACAAAAAAAGTGGTAATCGGCCAACAAACGAAATGTTTTCAAAAATATGTGTCAGGTAAAATAAAAATATGAAGTAGAAAATAGAAAACAGGAAATAGAAGACAGAAAACAGGGGAAACGTGTAATAGCGGACGAAAAACAGTTTTCCTCATGAATTGCAATTCTGATGTTGCGCCGGATGGATTTATTTGCGAATTTTGAACAGGAGAACAAATGAACAAAGTATTCCGGTTAAATATTTACCCATTCTTTATTATTCTGATATTGTTTTTCGGGGGATGCGCTTTACAGCACGCGCCCGGCGGGGGACCGGTGGACCGGGAACCGCCCCGGGTGGTGTTTACTTCTCCGGCCGCAGATTCCTTGAATTTGCCAATCAATCTCAAGCAAATCGAAATACATTTTTCCGAGAGCATTGACAGGGGGTCGGTACCCAATAATATTTTTATTTCACCGCCAATAAAGTACCAGACCGAGTGGAAAGGATGGAAGAAAATCATTCTGAAATTGCAGCAGCCCTTGTACGACGATCAGACCTACGTGATTTCCCTGGGCTCGGAAATCAGCGATTTGCGGAAAAACAAAATGAAAGAAAGTTATTCCTTTGCTTTTTCCACCGGCGCGGTCATCGATCAGGGGCAGATATCGGGGACGGTGTATGGGCTTAAAAAAGGGCAGCGCGTGCACATTTTTGCTTACCTGCTGAACGATACCGTTACATTCGACCCCACCGCAAAACCGGCACGTTATATTTCCAGAACCGGACTGAGGGGAGAATACCGTCTGCCATTTCTTAAAAACGGACATTACCGCATCCTGGCTGTGGAAGACCAAAATCATAATTATATGCTGGATGCGGAATACGAACAGGTGGGGCTGCCGTACAAAGAAACGGTGCTGGATTCGGGGGCGCTGTCCGTTTCTTTCGTGGACTTTAAGATGACTAAAATCGACACGGCGCCGCCCCAATTAACCAGCGTGCGGGCCGTCAATCACCGTTATTTCCAGGTGCGGTTTTCGGAACCGGTATTGCCGGATTCCATGCAATATTCGCTCAGGGACAGCCTGACAGGAAAAGAGATTCCGGTTCTGGCGTTGTCCCCCAACCGCGAGTCCGACCATGTGCTCGATGCTTTTACGCCAGTTTTCGACGAGCGACGTACCTTAATCTGGTCCTGCACCCGCCTGGTCGATTCCACCGGCAATCGCAACGACACCACGGCCGTTTTATATTTTAAATCTTCTCTTAAAGCGGATACCAGCCGGTTCCGCCTGACGGAGTTCACGCCTGAAGATAGTGCCCGGGCGGTACTGCCGGATGAACCGGTGCGTCTCGTTTTTTCTCATCCCCTAAAAAAATCTTCTCTTAACGAGGGTTTTCGCCTAAAAACAAAAGGCGGTCGCTCCGTGGCAGGTCATTGGCAGGTCGATCCGTTGTTTACGGCGGTCTTTCGTCCGGAAACGTTTTTACATCCAGATTCCGCATATTTGGCGGAACTGGATTTTTCGAAGATCACCGACCTATGGGGAGATTCTCTGGGAGATTCCCTGGCCGTGCATTACTTTCCGGTCATTTCGGCGCGTCAGTTGGGCGAAATCTCAGGGATCGTTAAAGGCGAACGAATCAATGGGCGGCCGGTTTATTTGCGCCTGCGTCCCTTGCGCGGTATAATGCGTGCCAGGGTGCAAAAGGTAATCGTCCCTTACCGTTTCTATTTTTCGGATTTGCCGGAAGGAAAGTATTTGCTGGATGGGTTTATTGATCAAATCGAAAACGGAAAATATGATTACGGTCGTTTGTTCCCATTTGAACTTAGCGAACCGTTCTATTTTTCCAATGACACCATTAAAGTGCGCAAGCGTTGGGAAAAAGGCGGCATCATGTTTACCTTTCCTTAAAGATAAGAAGGGTGATGAAGCAAACCATAGAATTTTACAAAATCGAGGCCACTGGAAACGATTTTATTGTGTTTAGCGAACCTGAAGCGGAAGTACTGCTAAAAAGGCCTTCTTTTATTCAACGCATATGTGAACGCCATCGCGGAGTGGGGGCGGACGGCGTGATTCTTGTGCGTCGCCGGGAGGGAACGATTCGCATGAACTACTACAACAAGGACGGAAGCGAAGCTTCCATGTGCGGTAACGGATTGCGAGCCGCGGCGTTGATGTCCGTAATACAAGGATTCTCCCGGAAAAATGAAACCTTCAAAATTCTGGCTCCGGACGGTGCGCATGAGGTTGTGGTAATAGATGAAAATTTTGCCCGGGTGGAATTATTGGTGGATCATAAAACGCGGCCGCGTAAGCTGGACATAACAGAGCTTCCGGACTATTTTAAAGTGCTCGGTTTTATTAATACCGGGGTGCCGCATCTGGTCATCGAAGTTCCCAGGGAATTAACCGACTTGCAGATTACGGAATGGGGGCGGCGGC
This sequence comes from uncultured Calditrichaceae bacterium, assembly GCA_964547355.1. Classification (GTDB taxonomy): domain Bacteria; phylum Calditrichota; class Calditrichia; order Calditrichales; family Calditrichaceae; genus CAZJNP01. The sequence continues at coordinate 359 of CAZJNP010000372.1, read as the reverse complement.
TGCGGTATGATGCATCATTTTCTCCTGAAGGGACGAATGTGAATTTTTTACGCCGGATTTCGGAGTATGAAATCGAAGTGCGCACATACGAACGCGGCGTGGAAGAAGAAACCCTTTCCTGCGGTACCGGTGTGGTGGCTAGTGCGTTGCTCTATCAAGGGGATAAAAATGAAGATGCTCGTTTTCTGCAGATTTTCACCAAAGGCGGAAAACTAAAAGTCATTCGGGAAAACGGAAAAATCTATTTGGAAGGTCCAGCGCGCTATGTTTTTGAAGGTAAGGTTCCGATTGCATAGAATGGGAAATAAAAATTACGGAATGTGTGAATTTGTGATATAAAATATAGCGATGAATATGGT
>CAZJNP010000371.1:0-3705 GCA_964547355.1 uncultured Calditrichaceae bacterium | reverse complement strand
GGTTCTATGAGTGGAAAAATAATCACCTTAACCAGGCACATTATCGAGGAACAAAGGAAATATCCGAAAGCAACCGGACAATTTACCGATCTGATGAACGACATAGCCTTTGCGGCTAAACTTATTTCTTATCATACGAATAAGGCCGGGTTGATGGATGTTTTGGGGGAAACGGAAAATATCAATATCCAGGGGGAAGTGGTAAAAAAGCTGGATGAATTCGCCAATGAGACCATTATTAAGGCCCTGGATCATAACGGACACACCTGCGTGATGGCTTCGGAAGAATCGGAAGATGTGATTCCCATTCCGGAAGAATATCCGGCCGGGAAATACGTGGTGCTGTTTGACCCCTTAGACGGTTCTTCCAATATCGACGCCAATGTGAGCGTGGGTACAATTTTTTCCATTTATAACCGCATCTCTCCCGACGGTGGTCCGGGAACCCGTGAGGATTGTATGCAGCCCGGATATAAACAGGTCTGCGCCGGTTATGTGATTTATGGTTCCAGTACCATGTTGGTTTACACCACAGGAAACGGTGTATATGGCTTTACCCTTGATCCAAGCTACGGTGAATTTATTCTCTCCCATCCCAATATTCGTATTCCCAAAAAAGGAAAAATTTACAGTGTAAATGAAAGCAACTTTGATTACTGGGAAGAGAATGTGAAAAATTACATCCGCTATATTAAAAAGATCGACAAAGCTACCGACCGACCGATGAATTCCCGCTATATCGGTTCCATGGTCAGCGATATTCACCGTACGATGCTGTATGGCGGAATCTTTATGTATCCGGCCAGCAAAACGGCGCCCAGCGGTAAACTACGCTTAGCTTACGAAGCAAACCCCATGGCTTTTATTGTGGAGCAGGCCGGCGGCCGGGCCGTGGACGGTACGCGCCGGATTCTGGATATTATACCGGAAAAACTGCATCAGCGCGTTCCGCTCTTTATCGGTTCCGAAGAAGACGTCCGGATGGCCGAAGAATTCATCGCCGGCAAACGAACCGTGGAATAATTGGTTGATTAAAAAGAGAGAGAAAACATTAGAATATTCATGATACGGAGTTTTGATAATTAGGAACTGGAAATTAGGAAAAGAACTACTGAGTTTACAGTTTTCAGTTTTCAGTCGTCAGTCATCTGTTTTCAGTAATCCGTATTAAATATTGTTGAGTCTTGATCATTGGATATTCATGATTGGATGTTGGATGAGAGGGCCGAGAGCCTAGGGCCAAGGGGAGTAGTCATCAGTAATCAGTCATCAGTGTTCAGTGGCCAAAACTGAGCACTGACAACTGAAAACTGACAACTATTTCCCCCTTGGGATTTGGTGCCTGGAATTTGGAACTTCAAAAATGTTGAATGTTGAATGGGGGAGAGTTTTCAGTAATCAGAAAATATGTGTTGATCTGCGGAAATCTGAAGCAAAGAAGAGCCGTGGGTCAAGTGCCGAGGGGGACGAGTTATCAGTCATCAGTAATCAGTTTTCAGAAAAGGGGGAATCCGCGTTTATCCGTGTGAATCCGCGGCAGTAAAAAACGCCCCATGCACCTGTCATTGCGAGTGACGAACGCAGTGAGGAGCGAAGCAATCTCCTCGTTTTACTGTCATCGCGAGCGAGCACAGCGAGCGTGGCGATCCCCTGCGTCGATAACCTCTGCTGCCGTGTTAGGGATTGCTTCTCCCGACTCTTCGGGATCGCAATGACAACCCCGGGCGCTGCGTTCCTCGCAATGACAGTTCGACCCATCCCGCTCCGGCGGGACAATGACAGCGCTACCCCAGTTCCCACTCTTCTGTCAAATCATTCCATTCTTTATTCATCTTTTCAATCAGTGCAATCTTACGTGAACGGGAACCGCCTTTGATTTGCTTCTCCCGGGCAATGGCTGCGTTAATATCCTCAAACCATTCATAGTAAACCAGTTTGCAGATATTGTAGCGCGCGGTAAAGGAACGGGGATTAATTTTGTGCCTGTGTTCCCACACCCGGCGGTGCAAGTCATTGGTTACGCCGGTGTACAACACGGTATTGTTTTTATTGGTCATGATGTACACGTAATAATAATGCTCTCTCATGGTGTTTCCCCTTTGCTGTCATTGCGAGCGCTGGAGCGGACAGCGAGGAGCGAAGCAATCCTTAACAGAGCGGCTGGGACTAGTGTGATTGGGATTGCTTCGGTCGCTACGCTCCTCGCAATGACAACGCACTGCCCTGTCCTTCCGAGCGAGCCCCGCGCAAACGGGGGAGCGAAGGAATCCCTTGCACCGATAGCCCAATGCTATAGTGTTAAGGATTGCTTCGTCGTCCCGACCAGCCGGAACTCCTCGCAATGACAGCGTACCAACCCCCCCCTTTAATTCCCCCCTTATGCGATAAGGGGGGATGTCCCGAGTATTCGGGACAGGGGGGGTAAGAACCGCGCATAGTGACACAGCGCTACACACCAAAAAATACGCCCGAAGGGCGCCCCGCTACGGCGGAGAAAAACCTAATCCCGACTATGTTTACCTCCTGCAAACCACCGGGATGAAATCATCCAGGATTTCAAACGGTAAAAATTTAATACTTCCTCAAAAGGCGGAAACCGCGACTGTAGGCGCCGCGGGACGGGGAGTAGCCACGATCGGCAACACGCACGTTCCAGGAGTAATTAACCCAGCCACCGCCCCGCTCCACTCGGTAAGAGCCGCTATCCGGTCCCTTTGGATTATCCTGCGGACTGCTGCTGTAATAACTACTGCTGTACCAGTCCCAGCACCATTCCCACACATTGCCGCTCATGTCGTAATACCTAACTCATTGGGCTGTTTAGTACCGATAGGGAATGTGCCTTTTCCACAACACACATTCGAATTCCCCGAAGCATTCGAATTATCCCAAAACCAGGCCACGTCATCCGCATTATTGCTACCGGCATATAAGGTGGCCGTGGCCAAAGCTCCGCCGCGGGCGGCGTATTCCCACTCGGCCTCCGTGGGCAAACGGTAGCCGTTGGCATTCCAGTCAGCCGTCCAGTTACTCAAATCATACATCGGAGTTAAGCCTTCCTTTTCGCTTAAATAATTGCAAAAAGCCGCCGCACCGTACCAGCTTATTTCTATTACCGGATAGCTGTCGTAATTATTTTCCACATACAATTGATTGCCGTTAAAGCCGATCTGACAATACGAAATATCTAGATCCAATAATTCTTGCTGATCTCCTTCAGCATTCTTTACTGTTGAGCTGCTAACCGTTATTTTGCCCTGCGCCAAAGCCCAGTTAAACACATCCACCACCTGGGCGTTGGTCACTTCGTATTTGCCCATATAAAAACTATTCACTGTTACCGTATGCACTGGTTTTTCATCACTTTCACAACTGCTCTGCTCGCTGGTACAGCCCATGTCAAAGGTGCCGCCCTGAACAAAGACCATGTCAATGGAAATGGGCGGAGTGTAACCATCATCTGCCGTTATTTTTATCTGCACCTGGTCCCAGTAAACATCCGGATGTTCGGCAGCAAAATCCCAGACAATGTGTTTGCCCGTGCCGTACGTCTGATTGTCGCCCACGTCGCCGTCAATCAGGTTACAGGATACGTTCCAGGTTTTACCAGCGTCGTTAGACGCCTGCATGGTTACGGTCATGGTATCGCCGTCGGCGTCGTACAGGTCGTAGTAAATATCCACTTTGTGGCTGCCATCCGTTCGC
>CAZJNP010000370.1:0-3714 GCA_964547355.1 uncultured Calditrichaceae bacterium | reverse complement strand
CTGCATACGTATGTAAAATTAAATCCCACCCTGCTGGGATTTGATCAGGTACGGAAAACGCTGGACCAACTGGGTTACGGGTACATGGCGCTGGACAAGTCCGGTTTCGAACACGATCTGCAGTATGCGGATGCGGTTCCCATGATTCGCAGATTACAAAAGGTGGCTGCTGCTAAGGACAAAAAATTCGGTGTTAAACTCTCTAATACGCTGGGTATGAAAAATCTCCGCAAGCGTTTGCCGGGAAATGAAATGTACATGTCCGGCCGGTCGCTTTTCCCACTGACGATTACTCTGGCCCATAAATTAGCGGCCGAATTCAACGGCCAACTGGATATTTCCTATTCCGGCGGTGCTTCTATTTACAATACCGATCGCATTCTGGAAACAGGAATTATTCCGGTAACGCTGGTTACCGATCTGCTTAAACCCGGCGGGTATGCCCGTTTAAAACAACTGGTAGAACGAGTGGAAGCGTTCCCATGGCCGGACTGGGCAACGCAGAAACAACTAAATGTGGAAAAATTGAATGCGTTGGCAAAAAGTGGTTTAACCGATCCTCACTACCGGAAAGAGTGGCGTGAAATCGATTCCATCAAAATTCCTGATTCCTTACCCGTATTCGACTGTTACGTTTCCCCCTGCCGAGAGGCCTGCCCCATCCATCAGGACGTGGCCGAGTACATCCGCCTGGTGGAAGAGGGACGCTATCTGGAAGCCTTTGAGGTAATTGTAGCTACCAATCCGTTGCCACATATCACCGGTTATATTTGCGACCATCAATGCATGTCGCACTGTACGCGCTGGGATTATGAAAGCCCGGTTTACATCCGCGAGATGAAAAAAGTAGCCGCAGAAAACGCCTACGATCAGTATCTGCAAAAATACGGTGACCGGCTGGTAACGCCTTCCAACGGCATTAAAGTGGCGGTGATCGGCGCGGGACCTGCGGGTTTATCGGCGGCCTATTTTTTAGCGAAAAAAGGATTTGAAGTCACTGTATTCGAAAAAAATCAACAGGCTGGCGGCGTGGTACAGAACGTGATTCCGGATTTTCGCCTGCCGCAATCGGCTATTGACCGGGATGTGGAATTTGTACGCCGCCACGGCGTGCAATTTCGTTTCGGAGTTGACGCGAATTTTTCTGTTCCAGACCTAAAGCAAAAGGGTTTTAAATACATTTTCTTAGGTATCGGAGCTGGCCGGTCCCGCCACCTGACGCTGGAGCAAGGCGAAGAAAAGGTACTGGATGCGCTTGACTTCCTGAAAGAGTTCCGTAGAAAGAACGACTTTATACTAGGGAAAAACGTGGCGGTGATCGGTGGCGGCAACTCGGCCATGGACGCCGCCCGGGCAGCACTGCGCTGCGATGGCGTTCAATCCGTGCATATTATTTACCGGCGCACTAAAAAGTACATGCCTGCAGATAAAGAGGAATTCGACGCAGCCATAGCCGAAGGTGTGCGGTTTCATGAATTATTACTACCCGTCGCATTCACCGAAGGCGCCCTGAAGTGCCAGAAGATGGCCCTGGGCGAACCTGATTCCGACGGGCGGCGCAAAGTACATCTTTTGGCCGGAGAATTCGAAACATTTGCCATCGATACAGTGATCTCCGCTATTGGAGAACAGGTCGACCGGGAGATGCTGGAAAGGAACGGTCTGCAATTCAATCCCCATGGCCGGATTGTGGTTGATCCGGTCACCAACGAGACGACCGTGGAAAACGTATTTATCGGCGGTGACGCCTTACGCGGACCTTCCACTGTGGTGGAATCCATTGCCGACGGCAAAAAAGCAGCCGAAGTCATCATGCGGAGGGAAAATATCGAGGTTGACCCTGCACCGGATTTTCGCGAAAAATTTGAACCGGAGCAACGTCTGAAGGACATTCGGAAGCGCAAAGGAAACATTTTGCCTTTTAGCGCTGAGGATCATCAGCAGGAAGCCGAACGCTGCTTGGCCTGCAATTTTATCTGTGACAAGTGTGTGGAAGTTTGTCCCAACCGGGCCAATGTGGCCATAGCGGTTGATCAGAGATTTCATGACCGGTCTCAAATCATTCATATCAACGGTCTGTGTAACGAATGCGGGAATTGCGAGACGTTTTGTCCTTATTCCGGCGCGCCGTATAAAGAGAAAATTACCGTTTTCTGGACTGAAGAGGATTTTTCGGACAGCAAAAACGATGGATTTTACCTGGTGAAGGAAAACGGTACGGCTGAATTCCGGGTGCGCTTTAGCGACAAAATTGGAACCGTTCAACTGGATACTCATGGTACACTGATAAATTCCACATGGACGGAAAAAGACGCAGGCTTTAAGCAGTTCTTGCAGATTTTAAGAGGGGTTTATGGAGAATATCCCTATCTTTTGCTGCGTAATTACAAATAAAAAGAAACCAGCATTTATGAAATGCTCTCGCATCCTTGTGGAAAGTTTAGAGAAAAATTGTATTTTTTGTGCTTGATAAATACAGTAGATTGTATGATATGACAATGACTTTCTAATATTAATTGCTTCAATAAATCATAACGTAATACTTTTACTGATTAGTTCTTTCAAAATCTTCATTGCGGCTACAGCATGTTTTGCTTCTTCTCTGGAAGCCATTTCTCCGGGATAACGGAATTGAACGGCAAATTGGTTTAAATAAGCCAATAAATCTTTATGAAGTGCCAATTCAGGTATAAACGGAAGACATATCTCCATAAGTGCTAAAAGATCGTGCATTTTTTGAATCGGAATTGAATGTTTCTGAAGTACCGCTTTTAAATACTTTTCAATACACTGCTGGGCATGAAAACCAGCGGCATCATAATTCGGAAACTTGCGAGCACGGTATTCTCTAAGGGCTGTGTGGTAATCGCCTTCTGCTTTTTTAATCCATTCTATTACCAGATCGCTCATACAACACTTTGCCTTCTTCAAGAATCTCTTTTAAAAAAGTATCCCCTTTCCTTAACCGGTCAGATAACTCAGTTGTCGTACGTACCAAAATATCCATCGGGAAGGTATGTCTGATCCGTTGAGAAATCTCTACAGCAGATTTCCAGGAAGGTTTGTCGCATTCCATTATAATTAGTAAATCCACATCACTGTCCGGTGAGGGCTCTCCGTGAGCGTACGAACCGAAAAGGATTACCTTAATTGGATTAAATTTTTCAACAATCTCATACACTTTTTGTTTTATCTCGTGTAAGGTGATCGGCCTGGAAATAGTTATTTCGTTGAAATTTACCATAATTTTATTATCGCTTTTTTCCTAATATATCAAATACCGTCGGTAATGCAAGTGAGCGCTTGTTTAACAATTTAAATCCAATAGTAAGAGAAAATTTCTATGTATAAATACATACGATGATTAAAATCACTTACGAAATTCTTTTTTTATTAATACACTTATGTTTTTGCTGTTTCTTTTACCGCCTGGATGATTTGCTTGTAGCCGGTGCAACGACACAGGTTTCCGGCAATAGCTTCTTTAATTTCCTTTTCATCTGCCTGCGGATTCTCTTCCAACAGGGCGTACGAGGACATCAGCATGCCGGGAATGCAGAATCCGCACTGTACGGCGCCGTATTCCAGAAAATTCTTCTGCAAAGGATGCAGCTCGCCGTTTTTCGATAAACCTTCCACGGTAATGATTTCCGCACCGTCGGCCTGAGCGGCTAAAACAAGGCAGGAATGCACAGCTTTTCCGTTCATCACCAC
>CAZJNP010000369.1:0-3722 GCA_964547355.1 uncultured Calditrichaceae bacterium | reverse complement strand
ATATTAGATAACAAATCAATTTGACCTATAGGACCACATGAAAATAATCATAAAAAAAGAATTTGACGGACAAATGTACGTCGGCAGTTGCGATAACGTTCCTGGCTGCTATACTCAGTCAATCAGCGAGCAGGAATTGCGGCAACGGATACAAAAAGCGCTGCTCCTGATTAAAAAAAGCTGTAAGGAAAAAAATCAACCTTTCCCGATGGGTGCTGACCGTCCTATTTTGGATCTGAAAATCAGATTTAAAGAACTCTCCACCGACCAGTTAGTCAAAATTCTTGAAAATTACAGTTATCATCTGGAATATATTGATGACGAATCTGTTTTACTAACCAATACGGAATTCCCGTTCAACCGCATTCATTTACCGCGGAGTAGCAATCTTTCACCGCTTCTTGTGGAAAAAATATTCGGCAAGGAAAATACCATGTGGGTCGGAGACAGAAAAAACCTTAAACTCAGACGTTCTGTTTCCTGATCACGTTATCTGTTTAATTTAAACTTTTCTCCCAAATACAAACGACGTGCTTCCTCATCCTGCGCTAAAAATTCAGCATCGCCCTCTTTTAGTATTCTTCCCTCGAACAGCAAATAAGAACGGTCGGTAATCGACAGGGTCTCATGAACGTTATGATCGGTAATCAGCACGCCGATTCCGCGATCCTTCAGACTGTGCACGATATTTTGGATATCTTCCACCGCAATGGGGTCCACGCCGGCAAAAGGTTCATCCAGTAAAATAAACTTGGGATTTGTCACCAACGAGCGGGCGATTTCAGTTCTGCGGCGTTCTCCGCCGGAAAGTTGAAACCCCTTGCTCTTGGCGATGTGGGTAATGTTCAATTCCCCCAACAGATTATGGGTCCGTTCCATTCTTTCTTTTTTAGGTACGTCCAGCATTTCATAAATGGCCAGCAAATTTTCCTCCACCGTGAGTTTACGAAAAATCGAAGCCTCCTGCGGCAGATAGGCCAACCCCCGCCTGGCTCTGCGATACATGGGCAAGTTCGTTAAATCAATATCGTCTATAAAAATCGAACCACTGTTGGGGCGGATCATCCCGGTTATCATATAAAACGTGGTTGTTTTACCAGCGCCGTTTGGACCAAGCAACCCTACAATTTCACCCTGTTTTACATGCAATGAAACATCCTGAACGACCGTTCGTTTGCTGTAGACTTTCACCAGATGCTCGGCGCGTAATATGGCCTGACGATCGGTTTTACTCTGCAAATTTTTTCTCTCCCTGATAATTAGCCGGATAGTAAATCCCTTGTGCTCCTCCAATGATCGTGATGCTGTCTAATTTCCCCTGTTTAAAAAATATTCGGATGGTATCGGCGGTGGCGAAATTTGCGCCCTGATATTCGCCATCTTCATCTTCCAGATAATAAATACTGGATGCGCTGCCCATGGCAGTAATCAAGCGCGGCTTTTTTTCTTCGATTTTAAAATCGATCATTTTCCCTTCTAATCGATTCGTAAAGCTTCTTGCAGTATCTGCCAAACTTTCCGCCACGGCCTCCCCTTTCAACCGGATGCTACGGATGCGCAATGAATCCAATTGCACTCTCATTTCCACGCCTTGCAACTCGCTGTCTTCATACCAGGCATGAGGAGATTTTTTCAGAAGAATGAATGCACTATCCGGATAATAAAACGCCGTATCGCATACCGCTCGCAGGGCTTTTTGTCTGATAATTACGCTGTCTATGGCAACGGCATACGAAACGGCCTGTTTACGATATTCCAAAATCCCGGCGTCAATAAACAGCGTGTCGCCAGAAACAGAATCTGTTCGCATCAATCTGGCGTCGCTACTTACCCGACTGATACCCGAAGCCGGATTGTACCATCCCCTTTCCCCCCAGATATGAACGCTTTCCGGACGGTCATAAAGGTACAAATTACCCTCAGCCTGTGCTTCTTCCGTTTTGAAATTATAGATTAAATAAGCACAGGCAAGAGAATCTTTCTGGGAAGAAATGCGCACATTACCGGTACAAATCGCCTGTTTGGTCTCCGGGAAGTAATCGATCTGTTGCGCAAAAATAGCCTGACTGCCGCTGTAAATCCGTACGTGGTCGCTAAAGCGAATCTTTTTCTGATCGGAATAGTAAATCGCCCGATCGCAGAACATTTCCAGTGTGTCCTGCTGAAAATGTACGTTTCCGACGAATTCGCGCACCAGGCCTTCCGGGCCTTTGCTGCTGACGCTTTTGTCTGCATGCAGCAAAACAAGCCCCTGCGATTTTTTCTGCGTTCCGGAAATAATAAAAAAGCCGACCATAAGGAGGCTGCATATGGATATAAAACGGTTCATTTCAATTCAATCATTTTACTGCTTTTACCGCGTGGATTGGTAATGACATAGTTTTCAAGGCTCGGGTCGGACTCAAAAGCGTCACCGTATAACGTGTCCTGCTCGCTGCTGGTCAGCATAATCGGTATCTTTGAGTACAATTTTTGTTTTTTGTTATCCCAGCTCAATGTGTCCGTATAAAGTGTTAATCCGCTATCCGAAACCACTATAACGTTTCCATAAGCCATCATATCCTGGGTGTTATCATAAATCTTACCGCCGTCTGCGGTCAAACGGGTCGTGTGTTCGCCTTCTTCATTGTAAAAATCTACCTCAATGATATTATCCATGAGCGTAATTTGTTTTTTGGAAAATTTTTGTACATGGCCAGCTTTAAGATGTCCGACTGTTTTTCCTTCCCGGGTGATAATAATGGTTGCATCCCAGCTTTCCTGATCCGGAAATTCAACGGATTTCTGAACCGTAGTGGCTGTTTTCTGCTGATCCTCGGAGCAGGCCAAAAGCAAGAAGGTTAGTAATAAAACCATGAAACTTTTCATCACGAAATTCCTTCCTGCATTAAGTCGTGCAGATGCACCACGCCCACTAATTTTTTATCCTGATCCAGAACAGGCATGGCAATGATGCGGTGTTCTTCCATCATTTTATAGGCAATGGTAGCCAGGTCATTAAATTCGACGAATTTTGGTTGCCTGTTCATCACCTGATTTACCGGAATATTGGAGAATTGATCGGTTTTTTCGATTAGCCGGTTTAAATCACCTGTAGTGACAACACCTACCAGATGCATCCGATCGTCAACCACCGGACAGATGCCGCGTTTATGTGCCATTTCCAGAATGGCTACGCGCATGGGGTCGTCGGGTAAACAAAACGGAAGGCGTTCTTCCTTCTCCATGATATCCTCCACCCGCATCAGCAGTTTTTTACCCAGGGTTCCGCCAGGATGCAAAAGGGCAAAATCTTCCGCCGTAAATCCTCTGCTTTCCAAAAGAGCCACAGCCAGGGCATCGCCCAGCGCTAAGGTCACGGTTGTACTGGCCGTAGGCGCCAAATCGTTAGGACATGCTTCTTCTTTTACACTGATGTCCAGCACCACCGCGGCATAACGCGCTAAAGTCGATCCTTTATTCCCGGTTAAAGCAATGATCGGCACGCCGAGTCTGCGCAGGGAAGGCAATAATTTAAGCAGTTCTGTGGTTTCGCCGCTTTTAGAGATCGCTAAAATCACATCGCCCTTAAGTACCATCCCCAGGTCGCCATGGCTGCCTTCAGCAGGATGTAAAAATATTGCCGTGGTGCCGGTGCTGGATAAAGTGGAAGCAATCTTTTTTCCAATGGCGCCGGATTTCCCCATACCGGTGACAATCACACGGCCGGTACTGTTTAGGAT
>CAZJNP010000368.1:0-3724 GCA_964547355.1 uncultured Calditrichaceae bacterium | reverse complement strand
CTCCTGTAATCCTCAGGAGCATTATCGCATATTATCTTTTTTCTTTGACGGTGTACCCAGGCCGGAACCTGTGAAAAAAGTGGAAAGCGATACGTTATCTGCCGAAAAACAAGAAAAGCTGCCATTAATTTCCGGAAGCAAAATGGCCAACACAAGGAACCAACCGGTAACGAAAACACCGCTTTCATTTCATCCCGATTATCGTAAGAAGGCCTGCGAAAAATGTCATGAGATTAGCCACGCTTACCGGATTAAACAACGCCAGCCGGAATTGTGTTACCAGTGCCACAAACCGTTTGAATCTCAATACGCCCGGCTGCACGGGCCGGTAGCGGCCGGTTTTTGCAACGCTTGCCATACGGTGCATCAGTCGGAATACAAAGCGCTTTTAAAAATGCCCGTACGCAGCAATTGCCAGCACTGCCATGAACCGGGTGATGTAAACAAGAATGAAGCGCATAAATCCATCAGTGAACGTTCCTGCCTGGATTGCCATAACGCCCACGGCGGCAATACAGTTCATTTTTTAAAGTAAAAATGTAAAATACTATGATACGTTTACAAAACATTGTTTTCTTTTTACTCCTGATGGTCTTTCATGAACTGGCTGCCCAGCAATATTTATTCGAGCTCGGCCAATGGAAGCAGCAATCGCTAAACGGTTCAATTCTTTTTGAAGGTTTGTACCGCTCGCAGGAAACCATCCTGAAATCCGATTACCGGGAAAAACCGGTAACGCAAAAGCTGACCGGACAGTTTAAGCTAAATTCCCGGAGTATTATCTGGCATCCCAATTTTTCCCAGCTTAACATCCAGGCGCTCTACGCCCCCAATGTTAAAAACGAGCAATTCTTGGTATTGCCCGAGCGCTCCGAAACCCGAACGGCGCAGCAATTACGCATCAATTCCACTTTTTTTAGCCAGCGGCCTCTTTCTGCCAATCTGTATGCCAATTTACAGCATAATTTTATTAACCGGGAGTACGCCAGCAGCGTGGAAGCGCGTGTGAAAGATTACGGCGCCAAGCTCTCCTTTCGCAATCCCGTCGCCCCCTTTAGCGTACAATACAGCAAAAACGACTGGTGGCAGAAGGAGCTGCAAACCGGCCGTATCTTCATCAACGTCCGGAATAATATCCGGGCGGAAGTAAACACCTCGCTCGGAGAAAACGATGTCCACCGCCTGATTTATTCTTATGAGGATTATAGCCGGCGCTACGGCGAAAGCGGAGCGGTGCAGGCCTACATCAACAGCTACCGCTTGCAGAATAATGTGAACTTTGGGGCCGGCAAACAAAGTTCCTGGCGTTCCTATGTTTTTCTGCGCAATCAGGCGGGCAGTTATCAATACGACCGGCTGCAAATCAACGAAAACCTTACCTACGAGTTGCCTAAAGGATTTAAGCTTTCCGGTTTGTATCGCTATTCCGATTTTAACCAGACCAATTTGCGCACCTCGCAAAGCGGTTTGTTGCTGCGCGCCGAGCATCAGCTTTTTTTGAGCCTGCACAGCCGTGTGTTTTACGAATATATTGACATCGGGAACACAAACTACAGCGATTATATTAATCAGGGCGGTTTGGCTTTCGACTACAATAAAAGCATACCGGCAAAAGGACGTTTTACGCTGTCTTACGAATATCGTCGCCGTAAAGATAAACGCAATAGCCTGCCCGCTTTGCTGCATATCGCAAATGAAGAACATGTTTTGCGGGACGATCAGCCCACCTATCTCAACAACCCAGATGTCATTCTTTCTTCCGTGGAAGTGTGGGACGAAACCTCCACCATCCGGTATCAAATCAATATCGATTATATCCTGATTGAACGCGATGCGTACTTGGAAATCCAGCGTCTGCCCGGCGGACAGATCGCCGACGGCCAAACCGTTTATGTTTCCTACCAGACCCGGCAGGCTCTATCGTATGAATATAACACCAATAACCATATCGTACGGCTGGGACTATCTTTCTGGAAAGGATTGGTAGAAGGTTACTTCCGCTATTACGGGCAGTCATACGGCCATGTAACCGGCGCGGATGCTTTAATATTAAAAAACATCGATCAACAGGTATTTGGCCTGCGTTTATCAAAAAGTTTTGTAACCGCAGGGGTAGAAATTACCAACTATAATTCCAACATCATGCCCTACCGATCCCAACGCATTTATTGCCAGCTTTCCCGAAATTTCAACCGCAAGCTGCGAGCCGTATTAAACGGTAACTGGCGTAATCATGTCCTGGACGAATATGATGAAAAGCTGCAATATGCCGACCTAAACGGCCGGATCACTTACATGCTGACCATGTTTTCACAAATCCGCGCCGAAGGCGGCTACCGCTTTCAGAACGGCCGGGGAATCGATTTAAACTTGACCAACCTGCGCATGGAATATACCACGCGCTTTAAACAGCTCTTTTTTACGCTGGGTATGGAACTGTACCGGCGTGATTTTTCGGGGGAACAAATAAACTACAACGGCGCCTACGCCAGAGTGGAACGTAAATTTTAAGTGAGTGGTACTATGAAAAACGCACTTTCCTCCATTGCTTTCGTTTTATTGCTGCTTTTAGTCTGGCAGCATCCTTCTTCGGCTGCTAACGATTTTTCCAACTGCTCTGCCAAAGGCTGTCATCTCTCGCAGACAAAATACTCTGTGGTACACAGCCCGGTGCAGGACGACTGTATGTCCTGCCATCAAACCGAAGCCAAAGAGCATCCTGTGGCAGGTAAAAAAGAATTCACATTGAGCGACGACATTCCCGCCCTGTGTTATGAATGCCACGATGCTTTCAACGAGAAACAACATATTCATTCCCCTGTACAGGATGGAGATTGTCTGACATGCCATAATCCGCACAGTTCGGACAACGAAGCCCTGTTAACGGCCGAGGGCGGCGCGGTATGCGTGGAATGCCACGATTTAGGCAAGGAAGGCTACACCATGCACGGCCCGGTGGCTGCCAATATGTGCGCGGCCTGCCACGATCCTCATCAATCGGATTTACCCAACCTGGTTTTAAGGGAAGATTTGGATTTATGTCTGTTTTGTCATACGAATAAAAAAGATTTACAAAACAAACCCAGCGTGCATGAGCCGTTTTTGGAGGGCTGCCTCTCCTGCCACAGCCCGCACAGCTCTCCCTATAAATATATGGTAAACCAAGAAGTGCCTGCCCTGTGTTTTGAATGCCACGAAGCCATGGAAGTCAATCTCGAAAAGCAATCCAGCGTGCACGGGCCTTTCCAGAAAGGCGAAAAATGTTATTTATGCCATAACGCGCACGTTTCCGACTATGATCATTTGTTACAGGACAAAGAAGAACAATTGTGTTTTAAATGCCATAACAAAAAAATCAAAAAGGATGGACATTTCATAAAAAACATTGCGACCCGTGTAAACCATAGCAAATATATTCACGAACCAATAAAGGATGAAGGGTGTTCTGTGTGTCATCAGGCGCATACACCGGATAACTATTTTCTCCTGTCTGCAGCATTTCCCAAGGGCGCTTATGGTCAGGGCACAAAGGAATCCTTTGCCCATTGCTTCGACTGCCACGATTCAGCGCTGATGGTAGAAAAGAAGACCACCGGGGCCACGGAATTCCGCGATGGTAATCGTAATTTGCACTATGTTCACGTAAATCGGAAAAAAGCCCGCAGCTGTACCGTGTGCCATGATGTTCACGGTGCAAAATATCCCCATCTTATCGCCAGTAAAG
>CAZJNP010000367.1:0-3725 GCA_964547355.1 uncultured Calditrichaceae bacterium | reverse complement strand
TATCGGGACAACCACATCGATTACAAAAAACCATTTTTGTACTACATTTACTTTATTAATTTCAGTTTTGGTTTTATCGTGCTGCTGGCAGTGATCGGCTTGTTCCGGCCGGAACTGGCCACGCCTTTTGTGCTGATTTCGCTGCTGCCGGTGATTCTGGTGCGTAAAGCCATCCGCTGGGGAAAGGAATGGCTGGAACTTTGGAACAAACCGGATGCCGACCGCCAGAAACTACCGTATGAATTGCTGAAGGTCAATGTTTCCACTATCGGAATTCATGTGTTAACCGGCAGTCTGCTGGTGCTGGGTTACTGGCTGCAAATCTGGTTCTAAGACAAATTAAGGAAGGGAGCGCCATGGTTTACCGCCTCCTTGTGGTTTTGATGATTTTTATCGGCGCCGAACTCATGGCGCTTCCGTCCGATTGTGAGTCCTGCCATAAAGAAATCACCCCGGGCATTGTGCATGATTTTAACCGCGGCCGTATGGCCGAAGGCATTATCTGCAGCGACTGCCATGGCTCCGGACACCAGTCCGGAGAGGATACGGACCAGGTCCGGATGCCGGATTTGGGCACATGCCGCAATGCCATGGCGAGCCGGCCGACCGCTTTGAAATGAGCGCCCACCACCGAGCGGTTTCGGAATATCCCCCGCAAATCAATCCGCATCGTTTCGACGGGCGCAACGCAACTGCGGATTGCGGCACCTGCCACCTTCAGACAACGGGGCAGGGGAAAAGTTTTGGTTCCGGGCGTTTTTCCTGCCTTTCCTGCCACAGCCGGCACGCCTTTTCGGCAGCCGAAAGCGGTCAGCCGGAGACCTGCAAAACCTGCCACGATCACGGAACACATAGCGTTTGGCAGGTCTGGTCGTCTTCCCGTCACGGGCGTCTTTTTATGAAAGACCGTTTTCTCGATCAAGAACTACGGCACCGTGCGCCGGACTGCGTAACATGTCATATGCCGGAAGGCGACCACCGGGTACGCTCCGCCCGCGGCGTCTGGTTCCTGGTGCGGGACAGCGGTACTAAAGAATGGAACAACGCCCGGCAAATCATTCGGCAGGCGCTGGGGTTTAGCGATAAGGACGGCACGTATTCTTCTCCGGGACAAACGCTGGTTGCTTTCAAGGCGCTCGATCTTCCGGTTAAGGAATTCAAACGACGCGAAAATCTTTTGCACAAAACCTGCCGCGGCTGTCACTCCGCCGCATTTATTAAAAAGACGATTGCTGAACAGAAGCGCATTTTGATCGCCACCGACCGGCGATTGGCGGATTATTTGCGCTGGCTTGTGAAAAAGAAAGGAAACGCCGGTTACGTGCATTTGCTGGAAGAAACCGGCGATGCCGATACGCGGCGGGCGCAGGAGCTTTTTTTCCGGTTCCGTCAGCCGATCTATCGCGCCGCTCTGCACGCAAATCCGGATTTGGCCGCCCGGCTGCTAACAGAGATGACTCGAAAAATCGCCGCTTACCAGGAGCGGCAGGATTTTTAGCCGGTAGGGGGGGATGACAAATGAAAAATGAAAAATGAAAAAAGAAAAAGAAAAAAAACGGTTTTGAAAGAAATATCTTTTTTATAACGCATTGTGAAATACCTTTCGCTAATAACGTTTACCCAGCGCAATTTTGGCCGGGCCGACTATATAGCCATTAGCCCGATACCCCACGGCAACGACCAGGTCTTCTTTAAACGCCACCTGGTAATAACCGCCCTCCAAAAATGCTTCCTGGTATTGCCTCCAGCTAACGCCATTCCAATGAAACAGTTTAGGGGTATAACCCTCTCCCACTGTGAACAGGTCATTTACATCGTTGCCCCGGATTCCCGGTAAAAAATAGTTTTTCAATTTACCCAACCGTTTCCACTGATGGGTAGGAGCGTAATAGCGGAAAACGCTGTAGCCGCTAATATACCAATTCCTGGCATCCGGACTCCAAATCCCGTAAGCCAAATAGGGAATGCTATCGGTAGGAAGCACCTGATATTTTAAATTCTCAATGGTGAGGACTTTGGGTTTCTTAGAGGTAAAATGTTCCGAAGCCACAGCCATAATGGAATACCTGTTAGTCGCTTCGTTAAAACAACCCCAGATATCCTGAATATTCGTGGTGACTTCGGCTGCCCCATCGTTACTCTCGATCCGCCGCCATTCTTTCCCGTCGTAATGGGCAATCATACCGTTATTGCCCACCACGTAAAAATCCGAACTCGATGTGCCCCAGATTTTGTTTATACGACCTGTAAGTAAAGGGTTTATTGAACAATCTTGTTTGAAATTAGCACCATTATAATGAATGAGTTCTGCGCCATCGCTAAACCATACATCATTTGAAGAAAATGCAAAAAAAGTAAAAATTGTACTTTGTATTGGTGAATTATTGCCACAAATAATGGAAGGAATTTTCCACAGCTTCCACTTCTCCCCATCCCAGTGCGCTGCGTTATACTGGTCGTCTGCCGTGTAAATCTCGCCCACGGCCCAGATGTCGTTTTCGTCAATAATGGCCACGTCGTAAAAACTGCTGCTGCCGCCTTCGCCGCCGAACTCCCAGCTCTGCCAGGTAAAGTCATGGCTGGTGGTGTCCATGGTGGTCACGGTGACGGTGTCGCTTAAGCCCGTGCGCAGGCTGTCCGCAACCATTTCCGCCCAATAAGCATAGTCCGTAGCCGGCCGCAAGCCCGCATCGTACAGCAGCGTGTCCCCGCCGGCATAAGGTTTAAACGCTACCAGACTGTCGTTGCGGTATAGACGCAATGTAAATTTTGTGGAATCATTCTCTGTTTGCTCCGCTTCCTCAGTTTTCAGTTTCAGCCACGTCTCTGTGCAGGTCACTTCTTCCACGGTCAGCTGCGCCTGAATGAGTACGGGCGGCTGGTTGGCCGGGGGCAGGGGGAGCGGTAGTGCGTTGGCATGAAGAAAGACAAAAGACAAAAGACAAAAGACAAAAGACAAAAAGAACAGATCGATTACGTTTCATTTTGTTTGCTCCGGTTAAATATATAACTGGAACCGGTTCGTGGTTAAGGGAACCCCGTGAATGAACAAAAACATCTTTAGGCCTAAGGTCAATTAACTATATGGAAGTACACCGTTAAATTAGTCAATGGAAAAGAGAAGTCAAGATTTTTTAATAATTTCGTCGAGGCAATAATTGAAAGTCAGTGTTCAGTAGTTGGTGGGAGATATTCATTCCATAGTTTGTGTAAAACCAGTATAACCAAGCGGCCAAATCAGCGATGTTCCGACGGCGTTTCGTTTGCCTAATCTGAGACCATCAAAACCATAAATGAAGGTTATAATTCGGAAATCACCCGTTCAATGATGTCCCACGGGAATCCTTTGTTTTGCAGAAATGCGTAGAGCTTTTGAACGGGGATGTCGGGCTCGGACTGCGTTTTGCGTTCGGCCAGGGTGCGGGCGTTTTTAATTTTTTCCTCCTCCGAATAGTCCCTTTGCAGCAACTCGTCCACCGCGTCGCGCGGAGCGCCTTTTTGCAATAACTTTGCCCGAATTTTCAACGGACCGTATTTTTTCAGATTTTTGGCGTCGTGGATAAACTGTTTAATGAACGTTCGGTCGTTCAGGTAGCCTTTATTATTCAGATATGAGAGCGTTTGTTCAATTTCCGGTTCGCCATACTGTTTGCGGCGCAGTTTTAATTTCAGCTCCTGTCCCAGATGCGCCCGGCGGCTTAAATAGCGCAGGGCCTGATGGGTGC
>CAZJNP010000366.1:0-3725 GCA_964547355.1 uncultured Calditrichaceae bacterium | reverse complement strand
TAAACACGGTGGTCTTTTTCTGATCTACCACGCTGAGCAGAACATGACGCATTACGGCCTGCATTTCGGGGTCTAATCCTTCGAACGGTTCGTCCAGAATCAAAAATTCCGGATCGTGAAACAAAGCCCGCACAAAGGCCGCCTTTTGACGCATCCCTTTACTAAAGGTTCCAATTTGATCATTTAAGACGTGGTCCAATTCAAATGCTTCCAGCAGTTCCGACATACGCGGCTCGACCCGGGAGAACGGCAGCCGGTAAATCCGGGCATAAAATTTCAGATTGTCCAGCAGGGTCAAATTGGAATACAGCCCGTCATTTTCCAGTACAAATCCCCACCTGGCGCGCATCCCCGGATTTACCTGTGCTCCCTTCCAAAAAATATCACCGCTATCCGGGCGCAGCAATCCCAGTATTAAACGAATGGTGGTGGTCTTGCCGGCACCGTTTGGACCCAGGTAACCGAAAATCTGTCCCGGCTCCACAGTAAAGGAAACGGAATGCAAAATCTTTTTCCCGGCGATCGATTTGTTTAGTGCTTTGATTTCCAGCATGGCCACCCGCTAATTAAACAGATCCAGAATATCGTCTTTGGAAAGCGCTTTAAAGAAGCTCTCCTCAGTTGAAATCAGGCTTTCCACTAACTTACGCTTTTTCATTTGAAGCTTCAGTATTTTTTCTTCCACACTATCCTTGGAAATCAATTTATAGGCAAACACCTTACGCGTTTGGCCGATGCGGTAGGCACGGTCGGTGGCCTGCATTTCCACAGCCGGATTCCACCACGGATCGTAATGGATGACGTAATCGGCAGCGGTGAGGTTGAGTCCGGTGCCCCCGGCTTTCAAACTAATCAGAAAGATTTTCACATCGGGATTGTTCTGGAATTCATCAACCACTTTCTGCCGGTCTCTAGTGGCGCCGTCCAGATAAGAATACGGGATATTCTTTCCATCCAAATGGCGGCGAATGATCCGCAACATCTGGACAAACTGACTGAAAATGAGCACCTTGTGGTCTTCTGAAATGATCTCCTCCACCATATCGGTCAATGCGTCGAATTTTCCAACCGAGTCAATATAGCGGGCATCGACCAACGCGGGATGGCAGGCGATCTGGCGCAGCTTGGTCAGGCCTTCCAGTACTTTAAATTTGGATTTATTCAGCCCTTTGCTCTCAATTTCATCCATAATACTCTGACGATAACTGAGACGCCATTTGTTGTACAGTTTAAGCTGTTCATCGGTCATGGGCGAGTAAACCACATTTTCCACCTTAGGCGGCAATTCCTGCGCCACGTCTTCTTTTGTTCGGCGCAAAATGAACGGAAAGATCAAGCGGCGAAGTGAGTTGGCCACCTGAACGTTTTGCTCTTTTTCGATGGGTTTGGTAAACGTTTCCCGGAAAAAATTCTGATCGCCCAGCAACCCGGGATTGATAAAAGCAAACTGTGCCCATAAATCCATGGTATTGTTCTCAACCGGTGTACCGGTGAGCGCCAAACGATTCTTGGCCTGCAACAGACGCACCGCTTTGGACGTTTCGGACTGCGGATTTTTAATGTATTGCGATTCGTCCAGGATGGCATAATTGAGATCCATGTCTTTCAGGAAGACGATATCGCGGCGTAAATGGCCGTATGTGGTTAGAATGAGCTGGTACTTTTTCAGGCGCCGAATATCGCGCGACCTTCTGGTGCCATAGTGCACCAGATAAGTAATCTCAGGTGTAAAACGTTCGATCTCCCGGACCCAGTTAAAAATAACCGAAGTGGGCGCAACGATCAGATTGGGTTTTCTGGGGTATTTGATGATTTCGTTTTGCAACAGAGCAAGCGCCTGTACGGTTTTACCCAAGCCCATATCGTCGGCCAGGATGCCGCCAAAATTGAAATCCTGCAGGAAATTCAGCCAATCGTAGCCGGCCTTTTGATAATCGCGAAGATCACCAATAAACGTTTTGGGCAGCGGATAATCTTTGATTTTCTCGAATTGATCCAGTTTCTGAAGTTTTTCTTTGCTCAGTGCATCCATGGTCTTTTGACCAGCCTCCGCCAACATGCGATCCACAAAAGAAAGATGGTGATTGGCAAAGCGGATGCTGCGATCATCTACCTGCCCAAAATTCAGCATATAGTTGAATTTTTCGATTAATTTTTCCGGCAGACGGGCAATACTGCCATCACGTAGTTTGACGAACTTTTTGTTAGCCTGAAGCGCTTTCTTTAGTTCCTTCAGACTGACGGGAACGCCATCGAACTCCAGATTCAGCTCCACATCAAACCAATCGGTTTCTGAAGAAATATTAACACCAAAAGTGGCCGTAGCCCGTTTTACACGGAAACGCACTAATTTTTCTTCGCCCAATATTTCAAAACCTTGTTCGGCCAACTGCGGCAATCCGTCAAACAACCAATCCAGAGCGTGTTCAAACGGCGCATAAAATAAACCGGGGGTGTCTTCCAGAATTTTGGAATCCAATACCTGCTCTCTGATCCGGCCTTCGGCAGTGAAATCGCGATGCACACGGATGATTTTTTTGGTCTCCGTGTCGTAATGCAAGTACTGTTCGTTTGTATTGCTATAATTGATTTCAATATCACCGTAAAGAATGGAAAGCGAGACCACAAGCTGGTCATCCATTTCTTCGATGTACAGGCGCTTACCTGTAATCTGATCGATTTCGGTTACTTCGATACCCGGAGGGAACTCCACGTAAGGGAAAATGGGCAGTTTAGCCAGGTAATCGGAAATAAAAGCTTGATACTCGTCTTTGGAGACTTTGATGCTCGTTTCTTCATCAATGAAAAATTTGAGATACGAATAGTTCAAAGGGAATTGGCAATGGTGCATGCGTCCATCTTTGTAAAACCAGATGGGATTTACCGTAAGAATGCGCGTCCTTTTATCGATGGGGACTTCCTGATCGTCCCGGACAAAATAAGGTTTAAACTGATAGAAATTTTCGCCTTCTTCATTGGTCAGTTTAAACACCAGCCGCCACGGTCTGCGTCCGAACCGAATCCGCGTTCCGATGCTTCCATCTTCATTTTTTATGTGCAGTTCACTGGTGCGCAGTAAATTGAAAATCTGTCCGGCATCCAGCCCAAAATCCAGATAACTAGTTTCCAGCCTTCCGCGGTAATAAACCGAAGACTGCTGAGACTGCAATCGTTCTAAAAAGGAGATGGCAATCAAATCACCGGAAGTGCGAAACACATTCTGATCGGACAACTCGTTAAACGAGGGTTCCTGCATCCGGCCGTAGGTGCCATCCTTTTTCATATAAACTTTTAGCGGTTTGATGTTCCAATAATTCTCCAGAATATGGATGATGTAAATGAGTTTCCAGCGTACTTCCTGGGAAAAATCGCTATCCACCTGCTGAATGGCGATCAATTTTTCGAAATACTCGCGCCAGTTGGTGGTTTCACCTTCGTGCTCTTCTTCTCCGGCGGTCTGCTCGTCGATCACCTTTAACGCCACGGCCACGGCATGTTTACAGGTGTAATTATAGGGGCAGGTGCAGGAAGCGCTAAAAGAATGTTCATCTACCGTCAAGCGCACAAAATATGGATACGTTCCCTGTACGGTGGCTTCCACGGACAAATTATCCATTTTTTTTATCTTAACGCGCCCTTCTTTAAAATAATCAAGACCCTGTTTAAAAATAATGTCGGGCACACGGTCTTTCAAATCTCTGACATCTATCTTCAAGTTACAACTC
>CAZJNP010000365.1:0-3736 GCA_964547355.1 uncultured Calditrichaceae bacterium | reverse complement strand
ATTTTATACTGCATGCCAAATGTCATGGAATGGGTAAATCTATATTCTGATTTGATTCCTAATGTGGCGCCCGAAGCAGAATAACGAAAGTTAAAATTGGTGGTTATAGGATTAGATTCAAAATAATCCAAAGAAGGATGCACAACTTCCAGGGCCGTGTTTTCAGATAT
This sequence comes from uncultured Calditrichaceae bacterium, assembly GCA_964547355.1. Taxonomy (GTDB): domain Bacteria; phylum Calditrichota; class Calditrichia; order Calditrichales; family Calditrichaceae; genus CAZJNP01. The sequence goes on along the minus strand of CAZJNP010000365.1, from coordinate 3,566 downwards.
CGTATTACTCATAAAACCGCCCAAAGATATCATCCAAGAGTTGTTTAAACCTTGATATATTTTATAACCAAAATCTATGCTCACCAGATAAAACAGGTTATGAAAAAGTTTTGTCTGGGTTAGATTTGTATAATCACTATTCGGAGAATTCTCATCGTATAATTCTATTTTTGTAACAAAATCCGGAAAAATATTTGCCCGTAAGGATATCGAATAATCGTTGGATATATCTCTTTGATAAGACAATAAAATATTATACGATGATAACGGAAAATCATCGGGCGAAACGATGATTTTTTTCTTTAAATATCTTTTAACGCCGATTCTGGCATTCGGAGTATCATACACTTCATCGAACAGATCAAAAATCTCAACCGTATGTTCGCCACCAAAGCCGCTGCCAATTCCTAAAAAGATTTTGTTTGAATTATTACTCAAATCAGGGTTGCTATAGTTTCTGTTACATGGCTCGAAATAAGAATTTTGGTGTCTGTCCCATAAAAATTGTCCGGCCAACCCCGCCATGCCAATTGGCAACAGGGAGGTCATCCCGCGTTCGTAGAAAAAGCCGGGAGCTATCGTTAATAAACTAATCGTATAACTGCCTATATTACTCCGTTTATATGCTGTATATTCGGGCGTCATTAAATGCTTAAACTTAAGACGTACCGAAAAAACGGATTGTGGCCTGACCACAATAGTTTTAGATATTGTCTCATGGCAGGATAAATAGGCTTTTAGATCATACTCCCCGGCATTTAATTGAATCAAATGATCCCTTGGAATTTTGAATATCTTGCCATTCAGATAAAGGGAATCAGGAATTTCATTATAACCTATATAGATCTTCGCATCAGTAAACGTTGTATCTTGAGAGTATAATGATACATTCAGAAATAACATAGAAATCATAATAAAAAGAAAAAAATATTTCAACAAAACCTCCCGTGGTGATTATACATTTGAGTGGAAACTTTTAACGGCCTGTGCTCACCTGGTGCTATGGAGTGCAAGCGGAATAGCGGACAGGTGGAGCGCTTTGTTAGCCCTTCTTTTCATCCGTTAATTCTGTAGCAATTAATTCGGCTTGCTTTAAAACGGTTTCCGTTGCCAGCTTCTGCATATCCGGCGGATAGCCGTATTGGCGCAAGGTTCTTTTTACAATGACTTTCAGCTTTGCTCTAACGCTCTCTTTGATTGTCCAGTCAATGGTAGCGTTCTTTTTGACTCTTTCAAAAAGAACAACAGCCAATTCGCGCAGTTTTTCCTTTTTCATTAATTCGCGGGCGCTTTTATTATTGGCGACGGCGGTGTAAAAAGCATATTCATACGTAGACAAGCCCATTTCCTGCGGTTCTTTGTCCATTTGTTGAATATCTTTTCCAAGCTTGATTAATTCTTCAATAAACTCGGCGGCGGAAATAATTTTGTTGTGATATTTTCGGATAGAGTTTTCCAGCATTTCCATCAGCGTTTTGCTTTGCACCAGATTGGTTTTCATCCGTGACTTGATTTCATCGTTTAAAAGCTTTTTCAGCACTTCCATGGCGATGTTTTTGTGCTTCATGCCTTTTACTTCCAAAAGGAACTCTTCCGATAGAATGGAAATATCCGGTTTTTTGATGCCGGCTGCGTCAAACACATCGATCACTTTGTCTGCGACTAGAGCTTCGTCGATTACCTGACGGATGGCGGTTTCCAGCTCTTCATCGGTTTTGCCGGATCCCGTGGTCTCAAATTTGACCAGCCGGGCTTTTACCGCCTGAAAAAAAGCCACTTCATCTTTTACATCCATGGCCTGTTCGTGCGGAATGGCGATGGCAAACGCTTTGGACAGCGCGGTCACTTCATCCACATAGCGTTTCTTGCCGTTTTCCAAACCGAGTATGTGTTCTTCGGCAGCCAAAATGATAGAAAGTTTTTGTGATGTATCCGCCGTGAAGTAATCTTCGTAATTGAAACCCTGATACATGGCTGAAACCACTTCCAGTTTTTCCAGCATAAGCTGAACAGCTTTTTCCTGGGTAATGGTGGGATCGCCCCTGCCCCCGCTTTCGGAATAAAAAGACAAAGCCTTTTTCAGATCGGATGCAATGCCCAGATAGTCCACAATCAAACCGCCGGGTTTATCTTTGTAAACGCGATTGACACGGGCAATGGCCTGCATCAGGTTGTGCCCCTGCATGGGTTTATCGATATAGAGCGTATGCAGGCATGGTACATCAAAACCGGTCAGCCACATATCGCGGACAATCACCAGTTTCATTTCATCCTGCGGATCTTTCATGCGGTCTGCCAATACCCGGCGCTGCTCTTTGGTGGTGTGATGCTTGGCCAGTTCAGGCCCGTCGGATGAAGCCGCGGTCATCACCACTTTGATAACGCCTTTGCTCAAGTCATCACTGTGCCAGTGCGGGCGCAGTTTGATAATTTCATCGTATAATTCAACGGCAATGCGGCGCGACATGGTGACGATCATTCCTTTTCCTTCAAACACTTCCTGCCGCGCTTCAAAGTGAGTAACAATATCTTTGGCAACGCGTTTAATGCGGTCTTTGCTGCCGACCAGCGCTTCCAGTTGCGTCCATTTGGCTTTGACTTTTTGCGTTTCGCTGAGATTGTCTTCTTTGAGTTCTTCGTCCAGTTCTTGAACCAGACGTTTGCCTTCTTCGCTTAAATGAATTTTGGCCAGACGGCTTTCATAATAAATACGCACGGTGGCGCCGTCTTCAACGGCCTGGGCGATATCATAAATATCAATATAATTGCCGAAAACGGCCGGCGTGTTTTTATCCGTTTTTTCGATGGGCGTACCGGTGAATCCCAAATAGGTGGCATTGGGCAGGGCGTCGCGCATATATTTGGCAAAGCCGTAAACCGTTTTCTTGCCGATGACGTTGCCGTTTTCGTCTTTGGCATCAATGGTTTTAGCTTTGAAACCGTATTGCGTGCGGTGTGCTTCATCGGCAATGACCACGATATTTTTGCGGTCGGATAATTTTTCATAGACATTGCCTTCATCCGGCTGAAATTTCTGAATAGTGGTAAAAACAATGCCGCCGGAAGCCACCTTTAACAGCTCTTTCAGATGCTCGCGGTTTTTGGCCTGAACCGGATCCTGACGCAATAGTTGTTTGGATGCGGCAAAAGTGTCAAAGAGCTGATCGTCCAGATCATTGCGGTCGGTAATGACAACGATGGTGGGGTTGTCCATTTTTAACACAATCTTTCCGGCATAAAACACCATAGAGAGCGACTTACCGCTTCCCTGGGTATGCCAGACCACGCCGCCGCGCCGGTCGCCTTTGGGCTGTTTCATCACATCCGGCAGGCCGTAATCCGCCGGATTTTCTTTGACCATTAAGGCTTCTTCAGTCATCGCCGCCGCGCGCAGAGTGGATTCTACGGCCCGGTTCACCGCGTAATACTGGTGGTAGGCGGCCAGCTTCTTGATGGTTTCCACAGTGGTGATGCCGGTTTTTAAATCTTCTTTTTTATTCTTCTCAAAGACGATAAAATGGCGGATAAGATCGAGCATGGTCTCTTTGTTGAGCATGCCTTTAATC
>CAZJNP010000364.1:0-3737 GCA_964547355.1 uncultured Calditrichaceae bacterium | reverse complement strand
TCGCATTACAGGGATTATCCGAATTTGAAAGAGAATAACTTTGCTTTGCGTTCTTACTACACCTTTTTGTTCCGTTAATGCGGTTTTCTGTGAGAGAGACTATTGAAATCTGAAAAAGAAAAGCTCTCATGAAAACCAATGGTTAATTTGTTTTAACGGATATAATGGAATTTGGTTTTTTTTAATGACAAATAATCAGACAGAAATTTTTGTGCAAAAAATTTATTTTTTAATTATGACGATCTTAGTCCTTTTGGGGGCGCAAAATAACCCCGCTTATGCCGCTATACTTGTGAACGCTTCCGAATCTTCTATCGCCGATAATACAGGCGATGAGCCGGATACATTAAAAAACAAGGTGACGGTCACCGGGCTTCCTTTTGCCCTGTACAGCGAAATCTTTGGCTGGGCCACCGGAGGTTTTTTAGCCGTCCGCGGTTTATCCCAGCGGAACATGTCCTTGTACATGGGCGGATTGATTAGCACCAACGGCACAAAGTACGGATTTTTGCAGTTAAGGGAGTTCTACCTGCCCTTCTACCCTAGGTTGTATATCGCGCCTGATATTCTGGGCGGATATTTTGGCGTGTTAAAAGTCTATAAGGATCCCCCTTTTTTGCCAGCGAATACCAATAAACCACGCGCCGGCAGTAATGAATCCGATGAAAACGATTATATGGAAGTGAGCGGCTCCGATGAATGGTATGAGCTAAAGTTCCGGTATTTGCTGCCCATGGGACACGGCAGAAAACAAGTTTATTTTGATCCAAAGTTCAAAAATGGCATTTTAATTTCCGGCGAGATGGGGGGTACAAACTGGAATCCCTTTGTAAGCGGGAGGACGTTTATTGATTTTAAACCGTTTTACCGCAAGCGCATCGCTTTTGCAACCAACGGCATGGAGTTCTCGCTTACAAGAGAGAATACCGATTATCCCGTAAACCCCACCCGCGGCAGCCTGCAAAAATTTACTTTCCGGCGGGATTTTGGCATATTAAACAGTTCTTCTTCCTGGAGCGTGGTTGAAACGGACTGGCGATGGTATTTACCGTTACATGAACTTTTTTCTGGTAACAAATCCTTACCTAAGGTTTTGGCCTTAGATTTTTGGACGGTGAACACCTTAACCTGGAACGCTTACGATGTGGTTGCGGTGGATTCAAACGGAGTTGAAATTCGATCCTATCACCGGCCGCCGCCTTACACCGGTGCCTATTTAGGGGGGCGATACCGGCTGCGTGCCTATTACGAAGGGCGGTTTAATGATAGAGCAGCAATTTATTATGGCGCCGAGTATCGGCAAATACTTAAGTGGAATCCCTTTAATTACTGGTCGCTTACCCAAAAATTAAATGTCCATTGGCTCCAGTTTGCTTTGTTTTTTGAGGCAGGTCGAGTGGCTCCGGAATGGAAACTGTCCACGTTGCATACGGATATGAAATGGAGCGCAGGCGGCGGCATCAGAGTGTTCATGAATAATTTAATCTTAAGAATAGACAGCGCCTTCGGAAAAGAAGGGAATTTTATTCAAATGTATGTGGATCATGCTTTTTGAAAGTAGTTGAGGAGTAGGCCTATGATAACAAGAAATCTGGATAAAGCCCGTGAAGCTTATAAGAAAAAAGACCTGGAAGAAATGCGCCGCGCCCATGATGTGAATGCAGCCGAACCGCACAAGCAGGAGCAGGGACAGTACATCAAAAGTATGATTTACGGAGGTCTGGACGGCATTGTAACCACTTTCGCTGTGGTGGCCGGCGTGGCCGGCGCTTCGCTTTCTGCCGGCATTGTGCTGATTTTAGGTTTTGCCAATTTGATTGCGGATGGTCTTTCCATGGCTATTGGCGATTTTTTAAGTACCAAGGCGGAAAACGAATATAATCAGGCCGAGCGCGCCCGGGAACAGTGGGAAGTAGATTATCATCCCGAGGGTGAAAAGAAAGAGCTGGTCGAACTGTATATGGAAAAAGGTATCAGCGAAGAGGAAGCCAGACAAATCGTCGATATAATTTCCAAACATAAAAAAGCCTGGGTGGATATTATGATGGTGGAAGAACTGGGTATCATCGAATCCGATGAGTCGCCTCTTAAGAACGCTCTGGTTACCTTTGTCTCCTTTGCCCTGTTCGGATTTTTGCCGCTTCTGGCGTATGTGCTGGCGTACTACATTCCGGCCCTGCGCGTGCATACTTTTTTTACGGCCAGCGTGCTTACCGGTTTAACTCTGTTTGCCCTTGGTGCCATGAAGGTGCGTATCACCGAACGCAACTGGTTATACGCAGGGATGGAGATGCTGATTGTGGGGGGGATCGCCGCCGCTGCCGCTTACGGCGTGGGCGTGGCTTTATCCCGGTTGGCGTAATGTTTTTCGTTGGAAGGATATTCTTTTTTGTTCAAAAGATTTTTACGCGGCTATTTGAGATGATTTGCCTGTTTTAGAATAAAAAAAGGCTGCCCGCGGAGCGGACAGCCCGGAGTAGGGGACTATGTGATCGAGCCGAAAATTTAGTCCCTTATTTAATGCTAGCCTTAGGCCCGGTTCCGTCGCATACACCGGTTCCAGCGCCGCCACCGGCACGTTTGCCATAACCAGCTTTCTGTCCTGTTCCGTCCATAGGCCGGACAAAATCTTCATCCATGCCATTGGGAATACCGTCGCCGTCGGCATCAAGGGCGTTATCGTTAATGCCGTCACCATCGGCATCAACAAAGCCACGGCCATGGCCTTTCTGTGCGCCTACATAATCGGCGTCCATACCGTTGGGAATCCCGTCGCCGTCGGCATCCGGCGCCAAATCGTTGTAACCGTCGCCGTTTTCATCTACAAAACCGACCCCTTTTAAGCCCTGACCATGCTGCCCGGCCACACCGCTTTGACCGTAACGATATTGGTTCTTGACTTGCAGTGAATCCTGAGCAAATGCGTTGCTGACGATGAACAGTGCCATCACGGTTAAGATTGCAAATAAGTTCTTCATGGTAAACCTCCATAGTTTGGTTAAGTTTAGTTAATGACTTCGCTTTATATATGTCAAACGACGTGCCAAAAAATATAAAACGAGTGTAACCGAATGGTAATAAAGAGGTTACGTGGATGCGCATCTTTTTTGTGGTAAGCAAAATTACGTCCCCGATGTCGAGTAAAAGAACCGAGCGGGCGAAAAGAAAGAGATGATTGAGTTGTATATGGAAAAGGATATCAGCGAAAAAGAGGCTTGGCAAATCATCGGTATTATTTCTAAGAATAAAAAAGCCTGGGTAAGTATTATGATCGTGGTGGAACTGGGAATTATCGAATCCAATGACAAATATTCTGATTGCCCTTCCCGCATCCCGTTTGTTAAAAAAATCTTGACAAGTGAATTTTTGTTAATTAATATTATTGCACAATTATGCAATAATGAAAAAGGAGCCTAAATGCCGCGTGGAATGAAAATGGGAATAAGTGGCCGCATGATGGGACCGATGATGGATCCGAGAAGTCGTTTTTTTATGATCCTGGCCAACGATCAACGCCTAAAGATTCTGGAATTTCTGAAAAATGGTGAGAAGAGTACATCTCAGTTAATTGAAGCGGTGGGACTGGATCCCTCGGTCGTATCACGCCATATGATGATGCTGAGAAATATGGGTGTCGTGGCAGCCCGCAAGGAGGGCGTGGCGTTATATTTTAGCATCGGAGATGAGCGCATATTTAAGCTCATTGAAATGGCTACACAGATCATTCAGGATTGGAA
>CAZJNP010000363.1:0-3754 GCA_964547355.1 uncultured Calditrichaceae bacterium | reverse complement strand
GGATCACGCTGAATTACGCTTTTTGCATGGATGAGATCTATGAAAGGAACCATGTGGAAATGCGCCTTGGTTCGCCGGTAAATATGGTAAATGAATTTCTTAATACGGTTTTTCATCGTGCAAAGGAAATTGTATTTGAGAATTTTTCCGGAGACGTGGATTCCGAAGAGGGCGCTGCGAGCAACTCTTCCAATATTATTTTGGTGAACGAATCAGAGGTTAAACGCAAGCTGTCACAGTTTTTGGGTAAAATACTTAAAGAATTTAATAATAATCGCAGGCTTCAGGGGCGGCAACGTATGATCAGTACGCGCAGTCTGGATTTTTACTATAATGATTTTGAATACGAGCCCCTGGATGATCGAATTAAATTTTATGTACATCTGAATCGGGGTGCCAATAAGATAAACGGCGAATTGTGGCCGAATGCCGTGGATGATCTGGAACTGGCGTTAAACTTCCGGGATGACGATATCCGCGCAAATAAATTAATGGCGTTGTCTCTGACCAAACTAGGCCGGTACGAACAGGCTCTGGAGCATATTAGGAAATATACCGGGGTGGAAAAAACGCCAGAAAACCTTTCAGCCTTAGCCGCGGCCTATATGCATTTGGAGAATTTTGACCAGGCAGCCGAAGTTTTTGATGAGCTTGAAAAATTGTATTCCGATTCATTGCTGGTGCAGTTCGGAAGAGCGCAGATTGCTTACAAACAGGGAAAAGGCTACAAACAAATTCTTGATCGCATTTATAAGGAAGACCCCGAATGGCTTCGTGAAAAAATGCTGGCAGAGTGGGATTTCCGCCTGCCTGGTTATGGCGATGATGAAGAACATATGTGGAACGCGGCCACTGCCGCCCGGTATCTGGGATTTGAACGTCCGTTTGATTTAACCAAAAGAGCGTTTAACGACGAGATTCCCTCCTATTTTGATTCGGAAAAAGGCACCATCCGTTTTGTGAAAGCCGAGCTGGATCATTGGGTAGAGTTAAATAATCGCTACCAACTAAATAGTGAAAAATATTCCACTTATGAAGACCGCCTGACCGAAGCGGAGAAAAAGAAAGCCATGAAAAAACGCGGCCGGAAAAAGAAACAGGAGACGGAAGAAAAAGCGGCCGTAACCGAAGCGGAACCGCTGCTGGATTAGGGATAAATTTATCGACACCAAGAAATTAAACATTCCCCAACATGTTGGAATCCTTCCTGACTTTTAAAGTTGGGAAGGATTTTTTTTTGCATTCTAATCATTCATTATCTAAATATGCGCCATGAAAAAACTGCTGTTGATCAATCCCTGGATTTATGATTTTACCGCGTATGATCTTTGGAGCAAACCGCTGGGATTGTTGTACATTGCTTCTTTTTTAAGGAAATTTGATTTTGATATTCGGTTTATTGACTGCCTGGATAAACATGCACCGGATTCAAAAAGCAAAATCAAAATTAAAAAATATGGCGTCGGAAACTATCGCAGGGAAGTGATCGAAAAACCGGAAATTTTGAAAAATATTCCAAGAAAATATGCCCGCTATGGCATTTCGGAAGAGGCGTTTATTCGGGCTTTACAGCAACATGCCGACAGCGATGCGGTGCTTGTGACTTCCATTATGACTTACTGGTATCCGGGAGTGCAACGGGTGGTGGAACTGGTGCGTAAATACTTACCCGACAGACCGGTCATTCTGGGCGGCATCTACGCTACGCTTCTGCCGGAGCATGCCCGTAAAGTCATAAAACCGGACTATATCGTAACCGGTCCCGGCGAATTAAAAGCCTTAAATCTGTTGGCAGATATATTTCATCTGGACATCGATTCGGAGGGCCTGCCCGCCACGCTGGACGATTACCCGTATCCGGCTTTCGATTTAATCAATCATCCCGATTATCTGGTCATTATGACGGCGCGCGGCTGCCCTTACGATTGCTCTTTTTGTGCCCAGAAAAAAATCGCCATGCCTTACACCCGCCGTCAACCGGATCGTGTGGTTCAGGAAATTCTGGAACAGTACCGTCGTTTCCGGTTGCGCGATTTCGCATTTTACGACGACGCTTTGTTTATTGCTAAAGAGCGGCACATCGAAGTCATTTTGGAGAAAGTAATTGCTTCCGGAGCGCCCGTGCGTTTTCACACGCCCAATGGTCTGTTTGCCAAATACATCGACCATACATTGGCGGATTTAATGTATCGCAGTCATTTTATGACCATTCGGCTAAGCTTTGAAACGTCCAATGACGCGCGCCGTAAAGATATGTATTCCAAAGTAACCAATGAAGATATGATCCGGGCGGTGGAGAACCTGGTGGCAGCCGGATATAAAGCGGGTCAACTGGAATCTTACGTGTTAATGGGACTTCCCGGACAATCGCTGGAGGAGGTGATTGCCAGCGTTCTTTTTGTGCATAATCTGGGGGTGCAGGTGCGATTGGCTTCGTTCTCTCCGATTCCGGGTACCCGGGAATTTGACCGCGCGGTAGAGGCGGGAAAAATCCCTGCGGATATTGATCCACTGTTAACCAATAAAACCATATTCCCGCTGCGTGATCAGAATTTTACCTACGAAACATTCCGTAAGGTGCGGGAATTTACCCAAATCCTGAACGAAGCGGCCAAACGGGGATTGAGGTTGTTTAAAGATCCCTTGCTGGGGCGTCAGGTTAGAAAAGTCGTGAGTGAGATGCAATGAGCGAGAAAAAATATCCGGTTTCAAGAAAAAAAGAATATGAATTCAAGATCGAAAAGCTGGCCTTTGGAGGCGCAGGGGTTGCGCGTGTAGAAAATTATGTCATCTTTGTAAAAGGCGCCGTCCCCGGCGACCGGGTGCTGGCCAGGATCGTCAAGCGGAAAACCGCTTATGCCGAGGCGCGGCTGTTAAACGTTTTGGAACCTTCGCCTTTGCGGCGTCAGCCGCCTTGCGCTTATTTCCCCTGGTGCGGCGGGTGTACCTGGCAACAGCTGGAGTACCGGGACCAGTTGAATTTTAAACAGGAAATCGTAAAGGAAGCCTTCCAGCATCTTGCCGGTCTGGATGATGCGCCGGTTCTGCCGATCATAGGAGCGGAATCTCCTTTGGGCTATCGCAATAAAATGGAGTTTTCTTTTTCCGACCGGCGCTGGCTGCTTCCCCAGGATCTGGGTAAGGATGAAATAGAGCGGGATTTCGCACTGGGTCTGCATGTACCGGGTACTTTTGACAAAATCATTCATCTGGAAGAATGTCTGCTGCAATCCGACCGGGCCAATGAAATTCTCCGTTTTGTTACTGCATATGCCAAAGCGAACCAGCTGAAACCTTACGGTATCCGCAGCCACGAGGGATTTTTGCGTTTTTTAATCATCCGCACCAGCAGCTATGACAACACCATGATGGTCAATATTGTAACCGGGTACGAAGCGCCTGAGCTGTTGCAGCCTCTGGCCGCGCAGTTGCTAAAGGAATTCCCGGAAGTCGTCAGTGTGGTGAATAACATCAATACCCGCCTGGCTCAGATCGCGTTCGGAGAAAAAGAGATTTTGCTGGCCGGTCGGCCGTATATCGAAGATAAAATCGGTCCTTTCCTGTATAAAATATCTGCGAACTCTTTTTTCCAGACGAATACCCGCCAGGCAGAACGGCTGTATGAAGTGGCCTTGAAATTTGCGGCTTTGACCGGGAAGGAGATCGTCTGGGACCTGTACGCCGGAGCCGGGACGATCAGCCTCTTTTTAGCCCGGGAAGCAAAGGAGGTGATCGGATTTGAACTGGTGGACAG
>CAZJNP010000362.1:0-3758 GCA_964547355.1 uncultured Calditrichaceae bacterium | reverse complement strand
GAGTATTTTCTGGTGGGTTGCTGCTTTCTCTGCTTGCGGCCGTCGTGCCGGCTTTATGTGTTCGTTTGTTGATCCATTAAGAAAAAACTTTGCAGAATCAACTCACGCAAAAAGCCTTTGGGTGAGGAAAAAATCAAAGTTTTTTCGATATTAATTGCAAAATTGCAACCAGCGCCGGAGGATTCATGTCCGGTACAGCATTTTTTAGATTTTATGCAGAGCTGAACGATTTTCTGCCTACAAACAAACGACAGAAAACGTTTTCCTACCGCTTTTTTGGTCGTCCGTCGGTTAAAGACGCCATCGAAGCGCTGGGCGTACCACATCCGGAAGTGGATTTGATCCTGGTAAACGGGATATCGGTCGGATTCGATTATCACCTGTCTGCCGGTGACCGAATTTCGGTGTATCCGGTATTTGAATTGCTGAATATCTCAGACGTTACCCGATTGCGGCCGAAACCTTTACGTGATCCCAAATTTATACTGGATGTTAATCTGGGTAAACTGGCACGTAAGCTGCGTTTATTGGGATTTGACACGCTTTACGGCAATGCCTGTGACGATCAGGAGATCGTGGATCTGGCGCTTAAGGAGCGTCGCATCATATTAACCAGAGATGTGGGATTGTTAAAACACAAAGAAGTGACCCATGGTTACTGGGTGCGTGCCACTCTTCCGTTCCGACAGACTGTGGAAGTCGTGCGGAAGTTTGATCTGTTTTCGGCAATCCGTTCCTTTAACCGCTGCCTGGATTGCAACGGCTTGCTGGAAACAGTAGCAAAAGAAGAAATCCAACACCTGCTCCCGAAAAAGACCCGTCAGCACTTTGATGAATTCTACCGATGCAACGGATGCGGTAAAATATACTGGCCCGGATCGCATTATGCCAAGATGAAACGATTTGTGCAACAGATTCAGGAACTGTGCGGCACCTGCTCGTCGGCATGATACGAACTGCGCACCAACGGCCCGGACTCCACATGGGTAAAGCCCATTTCCAGACCCACGGATTTTAATTCCTTAAATTCCTGGGGGGTGTAAAAGCGTGCCAATGGAAAATGCATCTTTGTGGGCGGCAGGTACTGACCGATGGTCACAATATTACAACCCACTTCTCTTAAATCGCGCAAGGTCTGGATGATTTCATCCCAGGTCTCCCCCAACCCCACCATAATGCCGGATTTTGTGACAAAGCCCTTTTCTTTGGCATAGCGCAGCACCAATAGAGACCGCTCATAGGTGGCCTGTACGCGTACTTCCCGTTGCAACCGCTGTACCGTTTCCAGATTATGATTCAGAATATCCGGTTTCGCGTCCAGTACCACATCCAGATCCTGCGTATCGCCTTTGAAATCCGGGATCAACACCTCGATGCTGCACCCCGGTTGCTGTGCTCTGATCTGGCGAATGGTTTCTGCAAAAATGGAAGCGCCGCCATCACTTAAATCGTCTCGGGCGACAGAAGTAATAACCGCATGACGCAGGTTTAAGTCACGCACTGCCTCTGCCACGCGCCGGGGCTCGTCCAGATCGTATTCGGTGGGTTTGCCCACAGTGATATTGCAAAAACGGCAACTGCGGGTGCAAATGTTGCCCAGAATCATAAACGTGGCGGTGCGTCGGCTCCAGCATTCGCCTATGTTGGGACAGCGGGCGCTTTCACACACCGTGTGCAGCTTTTGACGGTTTACCAGCTGGCGCACTTCGGCATAATCCTGATTTGTGCCCAGTTGAATTTTCAGCCATTCCGGCCTTCTAAGCGCGGTGTTTTGTTTTATATTTAAAGGATTTTGTTTCTTCGAAGAATATTTTTTCATTACTTTCCGCTCAAATTGATTCAACAGTTCTTACCAAGAACGTTACTGGTTTCAGATAAATTCCTTAATTGTTCCCAACCGCTGAAAATCTTCCTTTGCACGACGGATAATGAAACTACAAAAGCACCCGATGCACCTAAGTGTTACATCCGAATCAGGCTGGAGGCCCATGTAAAACCGCTACCAAAGGCGGCTAGACAGACCAGAGACCCTTCCTTAACTAGGCCTTCTTCCATGGCTTCGGAAAGCGCGATGGGAATGGAAGCCGCAGTGGTATTGCCGTATTTGTGGATGTTGGAATAAACCTTTTCCTTAGGCAATTCCAGACGCATCTGAACCGCTTCTGTAATGCGCTGATTTGCTTGATGCGGAATCACCAGATCCAGATCATCTTTGGTATAACCGGCGGTTTGCAGAGCTTCCATAATCACTTCAGGAAAGCGTGTTACGGCATGCTTGAATACATAGCGCCCGTTCATCTTGGGATAGATCGATCCGCTGTCAATCATCTCATGGCTGATGAAAGGATTATGCGCGCTTCCAGGGTCTTCTACCCATAATTCTTTAACAAAATTGCCATCCGAATGGAGATGGCTGGTCAGGATGCCTTTATCCTTTTCGTCTGTCGCCGAAATGACGACCGCGCCGGCGCCGTCTCCGAACAACACCGCCACATCACGTCCTTCGGTAGTTAAATTCAAGCCATGACTTTGCACTTCCGAACCCACGATTAAAATATTTTTGTACATCCCGGAACGGACGAATTGATCACCCGTTGCCAGGGCGTAAATAAAACCGGAACATTGATTGCGGATATCTAACGCCCCGATACCGCTGATGCCCAGATGCACCTGCATGGTGCAGCCGTTACCGGGGAAAAAATAATCCGGGCTTAATGTGGCATAGATAATAAAATCGATATCCTGCGGTTTTAATCCTGCCATATCCAGCGCCCGTAATGCGGCCTGGGTGCCCATATAGGAATTGGTTTCCCCTTTGCTAATATCCACAAAACGGCGTTCTATGATGCCTGTCCGCTCCCTGATCCAGGCATCCGAAGTATCCATCATCTTTTCAAGATCATGATTGGTTACAACGCGTTCCGGCAAATAACGGCCTACGCCGACGATTTTCGCATTTGGCATATCGATCTCTCCTGCTTATTTTTCTATTTTCATTTATTCGTTTCGTTCAAACGATTAAAATGGTATTTTGAATTTAAATACAATCCGAATATAAGTACAAAATTATTTCTTGCCGACCAATGAGGACGCTTCTTTTCGGGAAACCGGAAAATGACTTTCCAGGAAAGCATCGATTTCTTTTGCCACGGCCTTCTCCGAAAGCAGCGAGGAATGGTCGTGATCCGGCACAGCAAACGTTTCAATCCGTTTCTTTGCTCCGGCGACCTGAAAAATCCTGTTCATATCCTCAAACGGCACCACATTATCCTGCTCGCCATGAATCAGTAACACGGGCACCTTTAGCTTTTTAACCGAATTCACCGGAGAAAGAACGCTTAACCTCGCTCCGATGCGAAATTCGATGTATCGCATTAAGCCGTTAATGAGATTTTTGGGGAGTTTGCTTTTGATGAAACCCGTGCGCATCATTTCTTCCAGATCGGCAAAGGAGCTGACGGCCACCACCCCTTTTATGCGTTCATCCTTTCCGGCGGCGTAAAGGCTTGAGGCAGCGCCCATGGAATGTCCAAGAAGAATTACCGGATATTCCGGTAAATGCTTTTCTTTGATGAATTGAACGGCGCTCAGAATATCATCGGCATAATGCGGCATGGTGGAATATCCTTCAAATTCGCTGTCGCCGTGATTTCTTGTGTTAACTAAAAGAATGCGCCATTTTTTCGCCAGCTCTTTAGCCAAAGGCAAAAGCGAGGCACTGGTATTTGCCCAGCCGTGCACGCCTAGAAGCACCGGAG
>CAZJNP010000361.1:0-3768 GCA_964547355.1 uncultured Calditrichaceae bacterium | reverse complement strand
GTTTTGAGATTTAAATTTCAAATATAAACCAATGACCTCGGCCTGTTTCAAGAAGGAGAAAATCGTGAAAAAGGCATTATCCCTCCTGTTGTTACTCTTTGTGTTTTTTGCACTTCCTAAAATGAGTATCTCGCAAATCCAGCAGGAACATCTGGAAAAGGGCTGGTCTGGCTGGACGCAGCATTACCAGTATCTGGTGGAATCAAATTTCAACAAAGTATTGCAGAGCGATCCCAATAATCTGCGTGCGCATTTGGGACTCTTTTTTTTATATGAACTGCAACAGAAATACGACGCCTCCTGGAAGCATCTGGTCAGGGCGGTGGAGCTTGCGGATAATCCGCATCCGTATCTTTACGCCATGCTGAACACCTCAACGATCGCCAATTTTTCCCGTGCCCACCGCGATGACTGGATCGAATTTATTGAGGATTATCTGGACAAAAAAAATCCGCCCGCTATTCTAAAAAACACGCTTTACGAACGGGCGGCCAGGGTTTATGAATCCAAAGGGCGGTGGGATAAAGCGGATAAATATTACCGCCAACTGGGTTCCATTACGCAATGGCAAATCATCGGTCCCTTTGAAAACATCTCCGCATCCGGTTTTGAAAAAGTTTATCCACCGGAGCAGGAAATCAATTTTGACCGCATCTATCTCGGTAAAAGCAATATTACCGTAAAATGGATGCCGTTGCCCATGGTGCGCCGGGATCAGTGGATCGATCTGGACCTGTATTACCGCACATTTGACGAAGCCGTATATTATGCCAACACCTACATGTTTAATCCTCAAAAACGGCGCGTTCAACTGCGCATCGGTACTTCCGGCGCGTTAAAAGTTTTTCTGGATGGGAAATTACTCACTTCCGATGAAGAAGAAAAAGATAACGATCTGGATACGTACATCCTCCAGATGGAACTTCAACCCGGATGGCATCAGTTGTTGCTGAAATTAGCCAAATCCGAAGACGCCCGCAGCAATTTTATGGTGCGCATCACCAATCCTTCCGGCGAACTACTAAAAGACATTCAATTTGAGGCCACCCATTTCAACCACGAATTATCCGCCGCTCCGGATTCGGTAGAACTGTTGCCCCAATTTGCCGAGCAGTATTTCGAACAGCAAATCGCCGAAAACCCGTCTTTTCTGGAAAACTACATACTCTTAGCCGATGTTCTGAATCACAATGACAAATCTGTGCGGGCGGAATATATCTTAAAACAGGCATTAAAGCTTTCCCCTAATAATACGCTGGTGCAATTTCGCCTGCTCGAATCGCTTATTCGCCAAAAAAAGGCAGATGATTATCGGACCATGCTTAATACCATATACGCCAACGACCCGGAAGTTCCGGTGGTGCTCGAATACAAATTCAACAACTATGTCGATAATGAAGACCTTCCCAATGCGGAAAAAATAGCGAAACAATTCGGTAAACTCCTCCCCGGTTCGGTGAAAGCCCTGCAGATGCAAATCCAGATTCTCAGCCTTAAAAAAGACCGGGAAGGATTAAGCCAGCTCGTGGAAGAGGCGTACAAAAAACATCCCTACGATCGTGACTTGAGCGTTTTGTATGCCACCTATCTCATTCTGACAACCAAGCGGTACAACAAAGCCATCGAAATAGCAAAAGACTACCTCGATGAATACCGTGAATTACCCATGTATCTATATTTATCCAAACTATATTTACAGGCTTCGAATTTTAGCGGCTGGGAAAAGACAGCAAGGGAAATCAGAAAATACTGGCCAAACGCCATTAAGGAAGTGGCTGGTATAGCGGATGTGTATTTTCAGATCAAGCATTTTAGCGAGGCCAAGGAAATTACCGACGAGCTGTTACGGATCGCGCCCTATTCCTATGATTTGTGGGCGTTTTCGGCTAAAATTCACCGTTCCATGGGTGATGTTTCTAAAGCCGCGTCCCAATACAATTTTGCGCTGGAACTGAACGCTACCGATTACGACGTGCGGGAAGAATTGCGCGGTTTACAGGGCAAGCCTTCCATTTTCGATCAATTTGGCAAGTTCGACCGGGACAGTCTGATCCAAAATGCGCCCACCGCAGCGGATTACCCCAACGACGGCGCCCTTGTTCTGCTGGATGATACCAAACGGGTGGTTTATCCCAAAGGCGCCTCCGAAGTTCAAAAGGAATTGCTGATACGTTTGTTTAATGAAAGCGGAATTACCGATTTCAAAGAATACACCATTAATTCCAACTTCTATCTGCAAAAACTGATTGTGGACAAAGCGGTGACCATCAAACAGAATGGCAGCGAGGTGGATGCGGACGTGCTGGAAAATCGCATCGTATTCAAGTCGCTGGAAAAAAATGATTTCATCTACATCAAATGGCGCCAAAGGGATTATTACAAAGGCGATCTGGCTCAGCAGTTATGGGACGAACATTATTTTGAAGCTTATTATCCGATTAAAATTGCCCGTTATTCTATTTTAACGCCTCGTAACTTCGAATATACTTTTAAAGGCCAAAATATGTCTGCCCAACCGTCTTTGGTTCGTGAAACAGAAGAAGGTATGATCCGTTCCTGGATGGTGCGCAATCAACCGGCCATCAAACCGGAATACGAAATGCCCCGCACCGCGGATATTGCAAAAAAAATTGTTCTTTCCAGCATTAAGGACTGGGATTATATTTCCCAATGGTTTATGGATGTTACGGTCAGCAAAGTGAAGCCCACCATTGAAGTTGAAATGGCCGTAAAAGATATTTTAAAAAACGCAGACCAAATGACGGAAATGGAAAAAATCAGCCGGCTGCATAAGTTTGTTACCAATAATATCCATTATTCCAACGTGTCTTTCCGTCAATCCGCGCTTATCCCGCAAAAAGCGCGCGATGTACTGAATACCCGCATGGGAGACTGTAAAGATATGGCTACCCTGTTTCTATCGATGCTAAAAACCCAGGGGATCGAGGGCAAATATGTTCTGGTCAACACCCGTTCCGCCGGATTGAACAAAACGGTTCTGCCTTCCATTGCTTTTAACCATGTCATCGTAAAAATCGATCTGCCCCAAAAAGAGGTATTCGTGGATCTGACAGCCGCCGATTATGCCTTAAACACGCTGCCCTATCAGGATTACGGCGCCTTTAGCCTGACGATTCAAAAAGGACACACGGAGCCATCCTTCCTGCCCACCCGGGAGCTTTTTTCAAATAATGTCTTCAGAAACACGAATATTACCATCAATGAGGATGGTCAGGCCGTTATTGAAAAGAAAAGCAAACGAACCGGATATTTTTCCGGCAGTTTCCGTTCCACCTATCGCGATCTGGGCAAAGAAGACCTGTACAAACACATGACCGAGACCCTTACCAAAGATTACAGCACAGTGCAACTGGATTCTTTTGTTATCTTTCACAGGGACAGCCTGCTGCCTTACGTGGAATATTATTACAAATTTAATGTGGAAAATTTTCTGACCGATGTGGGTTCCTTTAAAATCATTCCCGTTTTATGGACGGACAATCTGCAAACGAGAAAAATGATTTCCTATTCCACCAGGAATTACGACATTGAGACCTATACTATAACGGACACCACCAAAGAGGAATTGATCATCAACTTACCGAAAGGATTCAAACCGATCGAACTAAAAAGCCGTACCGAGTATGACACCAAATTCGGCTATTACCTGATGACGTTTAAGGTTAAAAAGAATAAGATCATCGGCAAGCGAACCATGATCTTCCGTATGAAGTCCGTGCCTAAAGAAGAATACGGTGCGTTTAAGGC
>CAZJNP010000360.1:0-3777 GCA_964547355.1 uncultured Calditrichaceae bacterium | reverse complement strand
CTTCTGAAGCGTTCGGATTGGCCAGCAATAAATTTTCCCGAATCGTGCCGTTAAAAAGATGGGTATGCTGCGAAACTACCGCGAAAAGTTTCCGTGCTTCTTCCTGAGCGATCAGCCGCAGCTCGCGTCCTCCGACGGTTATGCTGCCCTCTGTGTAATCCCAGAAACGCAGCAGCAGGTTGATTAGTGTGGATTTCCCAGAGCCGCTCGGGCCCACCACGGCGATTTTAGACTTCCAGGGTATGTTTATATTGACGTTTTGCAGGGCAGGATCGTTTTCCGCCTGATAATGAAAACTCAGGTTAGAGATCGTGATGTCATAGTTTTGTGGTTGGGGAACTGGGTTTTCCGGATCCAGCACAGTCGGCTGCGCATCGATGATTTCAAACAAACGATCGGCAGCCCGGATATTCATTTCTAAGAATTGTATAGCTTCAGGCAGCGGTAAAACCGCCTCAAACGAGGCCATGATGCCCAAACTTAGTACGGCTAAATAAACGCCATCTAGCGTTCCCTGCCGCACCATAGGAATGGCCACAATCAGCATGACGGCCACTGCGCCGTTCATTAGTAAGCCGATGAGTGACTCGTGCAGTCCGGAAATCAACGCCATCCTGTTTTGCAGCTGATAGTACTTTTTTTCTAAACGCTGAATCTGACTCTTTTGATTACCGAACTGACCAAACAGTTGCAGTTCACTCAGCCCCTGGATCGCGTCAAGCGCCAGAACGTTTAATTGCGCTCTGATTTTTAGTAATTGATTTCCCAATCCGTGACTGTAAAGATAACTGAGCAAAGGCACCAACAGGGCGGCGATTAAATGGAAAACGAGCAAAACCACCGAAAAGAGGGGATCGAAGATGCCGAGTAAAAACCACATTAAAATGGAAATAAATACGGCCACGAGTGGCGGAGCGATCACGCGAACGTAAAAATGCTCCAGTGTCTGAATATCTGAGATGATGCGGTTCAGCAGATCACCGCTTTTAAAATACATCAACCTGGCCGGGGCCAGGGGTTCCAGGGCGTGGTAGAACCAGACCCTAAAGCGCGCCAACAGACGAAAAGTGGTATCGTGAGACACCAGCCGCTCCAGGTAGCGGAAAACGCCCCGGGCAATTCCGAAAAAACGGACGCCGACGATTCCTACCTGTAGTTCGGCGATGGACGGATGCAGCGCCGCTTTGGAAATAATGTATGCGGAAGTCATCATCAGGCCGATGCTCGAGCCGATGGTTAAAAATCCGATAAACGCAGCCAGCAGCATCCAGAATTTGTAAATAAGAGAAAGCTTGAGTAAACGAATAACGGTGCGCACTATCGATTCCCCCTGAAACGATTGACAAGTTTGGCATATAGTTCCTGAGCGGCAAGCAATTCCTCGTGGCGGCCAATTTCCTGGATACGGCCTTTGCTTAACACAACAATTTGATCCGCCTGCTGCACGGTGGTCAAACGGTGCGCGATCAGCAAAGTGGTTCTGTCTTTAGTCAGGTCCTGGATCACGGTCTGGATTTCCTGTTCCAGGACAGGGTCCAGATTGGCCGTAGGCTCGTCAAGAATTAACAATGGCGCGTCTCTAAGAAAAGCCCTGGCCAGGGCGATGCGTTGCGCCTGCCCGCCGCTCATTCGCGCGCCTCGTTCGCCAACCATCGTCTCATATCCGTCCGGCAGAGAGAGTACAAATTCATGCAATCGCGCCATCTGAGCTGCCCGATAGATTTCCTCCATAGCTGCGGAGGGCTTGGCCAGGCGAATATTATCCAGGATGCTCTGGTTAAACAGATAAGGGTTCTGAGGCACCCAGCCGATCAACTGACGCCATGCCTGTGGATCGATTTGCCGCAAGGGCATTTCGTCCACGAATATTTCTCCCTGAACGGGGTGAATGAATCCCATCAGTAGCTGGGAAATAGTGGTTTTCCCGGCGCCGCTCGGTCCGACAATGGCGGTAACGGAGTTTTTCTTTAGCGAGAACGAAAGGTTCTGCAACGCTGGCTGGGCGGAGTCCGGATAAGTAAAAGAGACTCCGTGAAAGGCAATAATCGAGAACTGCTCTAATTGCGGCCGCTGTAGGATATCCGACTTTTTGGGCTCAGGCGTCTCGAGTATTTCAAAAATACGCTGGGCAGCGGCCACTCCTTCCATTCCGGCATGAAAGCGCGCGCCCAACTGTCGCATGGGCTGGTAAAACTCCGGAGCCAAAATCAAAATGAATAAAGCCGGTTCAAAGGTCATTTTAGCGTATAACAGACGCAAACCGATCTCCACGGCAATAACGGCTGTACTAATCGTGGCTGCCATTTCCAGGACCAGAGCAGAGAGAAACGCGATTTTTAACACGTTCATGGTTGTTTTCCTGAAAGCGTTGCTGATTCTGGCGATTTTCTGTTCCTCGGCACGGCTGCGACCCAGTATTTTTAAGGTGGTGATCCCCTGCAAAACATCCAGGAAATAGGCGCTCATCCGGCTGAGCGTTTTCCATTGTTTCTGGGTAATAGACTGGGCTAAATGCCCGATGAGCATCATAAAAACCGGAATGATCGGCGCGGTGATGAGCATGACAAAACCGGAAAGCAGATCATTGGGAAACACAAAAAATAATACCGTAATCGGAATAACGGAAGAAAAGAAAAGCTGCGGAATGTACTGACTGAAATACGATTCCAGCGACTCGATGCCGTTCAAAAGGGTATTGTTCAGCTCTCCGCTGCGCTCGCTTTTGGTGTAAATAGGACCGAGCCGGTTTATCTTTTCCAAAAGCTGGTCTCTGAGCCGGCTTTTAATTTTGGCTGCGGTCAGATTACCCGCCACATGGCTCAACCATTTGAACAAAGCCTGGAGAATACTGACCAGAATAAAATATAGCAGCTCGTTTAGCACATGCGCTAGATCCTGATGTTGCAGGAAAACGCTGTTAATTATCCGGCTGAGCAGCCAGGCTTGCGCTATAGTCAGGACTCCGGCGATGATGCCGGACGATACAGTGCCGCCGAGCTGAAACCGAACAAATCGTAATAGTTTGAGAAGTCTACGGTCTAAATTCATTTCAAATGATTTTTAGTTTAATTACTTAGTTTAAATGAAGAAACCATTCGAAGCAATAGCAGCTTTTGGTCATTTGATTTGAAGAGTGAATTCAAGCCAATTCCAGGCCGCGCTAAAAGAATTCTTAAAAGCAGGAAAAAGCCGGGAATGATTTTCAAAATTGGAAATCAAACACTAACAAGATAAACCTGGATCAAAACCAGTCCTTGCGGGACAGGGCTTTGCTGGATATTCATATTGCAAATGATTGGTATGCAATTTGCCTATAGTTGTTACCAAAATGAGTTTGTGAAAAAATTCTTATGAATGATAGCACCGTAAAAGGATATGTCAAGAGTATCGCCGGAGACGAGGTTCGCATCCGGTTAGAAGACGAGGATAGTTGTCACGAATGCGGATTACGTTTCATCTGCTCGGACAAAACGATTGTTGTGCAGGACGAACAGGTTGTCGGTGAGATTCGTCCGGGGCAGCAGGTGAAAATCGCTTACCGCAAATTAGTACAAACGTCGCTGATCGTTTATGCCATTCCACTTATTTTCTTTTTCCTGGGATTATTTTTGGGAAATTATTTTTTAGGCGAAGAACATGAAGTTCTTCTTTTTTTTACGGCGTTATTGGGTCTGGCGATGGGATTTGGTCTGGTACATTTTCTCAACCGAAAATTATCGTCGCGCGGTTTCCGAATCCGGATAATGCCGTTCGTGTAAATAATGTAAGGGATATGCG
>CAZJNP010000359.1:0-3779 GCA_964547355.1 uncultured Calditrichaceae bacterium | reverse complement strand
GTTCTTTATTGTTTAAAATCAGAATTCTCTTGGTAAAAATTCTACAGTTTCATCATTGATCAGTAACCATCTATCTGGATCATTTCCATGAGCTAAATTGATCCACCACTCTATAACGGGTTCTGAAATCATCGTAAATGTACTATCATCGCTATCAGCTAACCAGGGACACCAGTCAATTTCCAAAACCTCATCTTTAAACCTGATTAGACAGCTTCCTTCAGCCCGATTTTGAAGATACTCGAACGAATCACTTTTTCTGAAGGAGTAATTTTTCCACGTGGACTTAGAATGATTGTAAGTTTTGCGAGAAAGGTAGGTAATCTTTCCAAGACTTCTGCCTTTTAGGACACCTGTCCGAACCACCTTAACTTTACCCGGTTTTATAGTACGAACCCGTGTTTCCTTAAATGGTATCTTTTCGCCTTTTTTTACCACTCGAGTTTCAACAACCACACAATTGAGTGAAGGCTTGCTATATAGTTTCAAAATTGTACTTTTGGGGGCAAAAGATGGACGTCCTTCTCCGGGCCAAAGCTCAGACTCGAAAATATTTCGTGGCTGGCAGTTGGCCATCACAAGAGATGCAATTATGAGTAAAAACGATTTAAACCAACTCAATGTCTGCATCCGTTTATATATCTAAGGGTTGTTTTACTTGTTTGCAGGTTAGATATTTGCCTACTGAAATTTGTTTTCCACTTATTTGAATCTCCTGAAGAAGCTCCGACTTTTCCCTAAGTGCCTGATATGTTCCAACATCTAATAAACAGCAGAACTTTTATCAGGTTGCGTTTAAATTAACGTACGCTGTATCTCTTTAACCTGTTTCACAAAACTTGCTGTATTTGCGTTGAATTCGGATAAAGTTCAAATTTTATATTTGTTTAAAATTATATTTTTTTCAGTTTTGTACCTGTTTTTATATTTATCTTCCTACACACTTCTTTATTAGGCTAACTACTTCATAACCGGCAGCCAGGATAACCATAACTTTAACCAGATATTCCATTCGCTGTGGGATTGGCCGTCCACATGCTGGTAATTGGAAAAGGCGCGGCGTTCAATAGAAAAGTCAAACGCTCCGTACGAAAAGGGCACGTATGATAGATGCACGCCGGCAGCCAGTGATTTTTCCACCACCCCGAAGGGAAAGGGCTCGTCGTAGCCCTGTTCCGGCGTGTATTGTAAAAAGTCTTTGTTAAATTCCCCGGCCACGGTACCTTCGCCTTTTTGAATGTAACTGGCGAAAACGCGCATATTGAGCCGTCCGCTGAACCAGTATTTGAGCGCCAGATAGTAATGTTTGAAATCATTGCCCAGATAGTAGCCGATCACTTTATTCCGGTGCAGATATTTTTCCCAGTCATTGTCCGGCGCGTTGTACGTGCGGTTGCGCACCTGGGTATATTCCAGATTCACCTGCAGGCCGGAAAGATGAAACGGATTCGTCCAGTTCATCCCTAACAGAAGACCCAATTCGTTCGGTTCCAGATCCAGCGAATCCTTTTTTTCGATCTGATAATCGTCCAGCAGAAATTCGCCGTAAAATTCAAAATCGTCAACAAACACGTCCCAATCCAGATTGTACAACAGGTTGGCGGGCAGCCCCCGTACATTTTCGTTGTATGCGTAGTACATGTTAAAAGGATTCAGGTAGCCCAGTTCCCAGTTGGTATCGGGCCCGCCGTACAAAATGAGTTCGCTGGCGCCTAAGTACACCCGGTTATTCCAGTTGTAGCTGATGCGGTGGCCGTTGATAAAGCGGTCGGCCCAGTAGGCGTATTCCAGCAGGGATGCGTTTTTAACAGATCTGCGGTTGAGCTGGATGCCCCAAAAGCTGAAGGCTATGCCGGAGCGGCTGAATTTGACATAGTATTGATCAAACGGCGCGCTGTTGGCGGAAAGAAGCAGCTGGCCGGTGCGCCCGGGACCGATCTGTTGCCAGTCCCGTCCGATTTTCACCGTCAGCCAATCACGCTGGTATTTCAGGTAGGATTGTTCGTTGCGGGCATACAGTCCGGCGAATTGTTTGCCGGTGTCTTCCGGATCGGCGCGGTTGAAAATAGTGAAATTGTTATAGGAATACACGTGCGCCCCCCAGGCCAGTACGGCCTGCGGATGCAGGGAAAACGCCCCCCGGTCGCTTTCTTTGTCGTAAGAAAACCATCCGGCGGCGCGCATTTGCAGCGGCCACAACGCGCTTTCGCTTTGATCGGAAAGCCCCAGCGCGCGCAGTACTTTTTGCGCTAATTTGGCCCATTTGTTTTCCTTATGCCGCACCAGCCGTTCGATTTCCGGACGGAACTCTTGCAGTAACACCCGGTAAATAGCGGCCTCCTTTTTATCGCCCGGTGTGGATTTAAGCAGGCTCTTGGCCACTTCGAGGCGCTCAAAAGGACGAACGGTCAGGTCGATCCCGGGGAGGTGCCCGCGCAGCTTCAGATATTCGATGTACGAATTCGCCCAATGGTAAGGGGGAAGCGTCCCCTGGGCAAGTAGACTACTTTGAGCGATGATCAGAAAAACAAAAACGAACAGCACACGTTTCATATTAAATCCATTCGATTATAGAAAACATTATAAAAGAACTTTGGTTTAGCCTATTTGTACCCAATGGCCGCATAGCCGACCCAGTGGCGAATAGTAGCCGGCGCCGTTACGCCCATGTTCAGATCGTCAACCGGTAAATGGGGATGATCGATGCTGGTGGCGTAGCCGACCAGAACGCCCTTGAGCGGTTCTTTTTCCGGATTCTGCAAATAATGGGCGGTCAGTAAACCCAGAGGCACGGAATACCGTCCGCACCAGGTCCATTTGTATGCCTTGTAGTCGTCGGATTTAACGGTATATTGAGTAAAACGTTTGATTTTTTCTGCCTGAAGCTGGCCGGTTAAACAGGTGTTTATGATTTCAAATTCGTGCCGCACCGCTTGACGGTATCCGGCGCTGTCCGCACCGTAATAAGCAAAATTCTTACCGCCCCAGTCTTGGTCGCCGTAATGCACAGCGTCTGTGGAAATCACCAGGGCAAAATCCTTGCCCCAGGCCATACCGTGGGAACGCGTCACCTCGCGAATGGCCGTTGCCAGAGGTTTGGCGATTGCTTCCATGCGGTCATAGGACATGTAAGGAACCAGAATAGAGACGATTTGTATCCGGCGGTTAAAATACTGTAAAAAGGGCAGCAGGGCTTCCACGGAATGCTCCATACCCTGCATCCGGTCATTCACCTGGAAAATATCTTTCGGCAACCGGGCCATGATTTCTTCCCGCAAGGGCGAAACCGGAATCGGACCGTAAGGCGCATGCCATTTTTCATAGGAATCAAAAATGATCTGGTTCTCCAGATTCAACTTGCGGGCTTTGTGCGCTACGCCAAAAAGAATCACGGTTGAGGTTTTGACATTGGCGAGAATCGCCGGGTACAGGTAACCCACATAGCTGTAATCATCATGGGGACTGACGACCACTTTCCAGCGATCGCGGGTGGTAATGTTGGCTTTGGTTAACGCCCGGTTCAGCAGGAGCCGCTGGGAAGAACGAATGCGCTGCATCACGGAATCCATCTGCCTGGAAAGGTGCGCAAAACCGACGGTGTCCACCCATCCTCTCATCCGGTTGCCGGCCGGCTCTTCTTTTGAGGATTGGGAACAGGAAAAAAATAAGGCCATCATAATGGAGAAAAACAAAGCAATCGTTAGATTTTTCATTTTCGAACACCTGAAAATTTTAATCTATATTTACTGAGATTTTTCACTCATCCAGAATTGCCATCC
>CAZJNP010000358.1:0-3783 GCA_964547355.1 uncultured Calditrichaceae bacterium | reverse complement strand
GAGATGGATCAGCAACTTAAACTGCGTTCTCAAATTGCGGAAGAATATAAATGGCGTCTGGAAGACATTTTCCCGGACGATGCGCACTGGGAAAAGACTTTTCAATGGCTTCGCGATCGGCTGCCCGAACTTGCCCAGTTTAACGGAAACTTCACCCAAACGCCGGCTCAATTGGTTCAATTTCTGGAAAAGATGCACACCGCGGAAGAAGCTTTGGGCAAGCTGTTTGCCTACGCCCATATGCGTAACGACGAAGATAAATCCAACCCCACTTATCAGAAGCTTTACGACCGTGCCCGTCAGCTTTTGGTAGAATATCAGCAAACGGTCTCCTTTTTTGAACCGCAGTTGCTGGCGTTAGAACAGATGCAACTGGAACAATGGCTTCACGATGAACCGAAACTGGAACTTTACCGCCATTTTTTTGACACCATTTTCCGGCGCAAAGCCCACACCTTATCCGAAAAAGAGGAGCGCCTGCTCGCCATGGCCGGCGAAGTGCTGAACGTGCCCGAGCAAATCTTTTCCGTGTGGGAAAGCGCGGATATTGTTTTCCCGGAAATTACAGACAGCGAAGGCAAAACCATCCGCCTGACCGAAGCCCTGTACGGAAAATTTCAACAGTCCCCGGACCGCCGATTGCGCAAAGATTCCTACATGGCGCTCTACGTTCCTTTTATTGAACACCGCAATCTGTTGGCAGCCAACTATTCGGGAATGATTAAAAGCCATATTTTTCAGGCGCGCGCCCGGAAATACACCACCACCATGGAAGCGGCGCTGGACGCCAACGCCATTCCCGTGCAAATCTACGCCAATTTAGTGGATGCTACACGGCAAAACCTTGAACCTTTACACCATTACAATAAAATTCGCCAAAAGGTGCTGAACCTTTCCGACGGCGTCCACGATTATGATTTACGTGCCCCGCTCTTTGAGCACGCCTTCCGGGAATACGACTGGGAAGAGGCGAAAGCGCTGTGTCTGGAAGGACTGGCGCCCCTGGGCGACGAATATGTGACCACGCTTAAAACCGCGTTCGAACAGCGCTGGATCGATGTTTTTGAGAATAAGGGTAAGCGAACCGGAGCCTATTCTTCCGGCACCTACGGTGTGCATCCCTATGTGCTGATGAACTACAACGGCAGTTTGGGCGATGTGTTCACCCTGGCGCACGAGATGGGCCATGCCATGCACACCTGGTACACCATCAACCACCAGCCCTTTGTTTACGGCGATTATCCTATTTTCCTGGCCGAAGTGGCCTCCACCACCAACGAAGCCCTGCTGCAGCTGCACCTCATCGAGCGGGCTACAGATAAAACCGAGCGTCTGGCGTACCTGAACGCCTATCTGGACAAATTCAGCCAGACCTTTTATCGCCAGGTATTGTTTGCCGAATTTGAATGGAAAACGCACCAGATGCTGGAGCAGGGTCAGCCTTTAACGGCGGACGCACTGGACGCCCTGTTCGGGGAGATTTATAGTGCCTACCACGGCCCGGTGTTTACTCTGGATCGGGAGACTAAAGCTCTGTGGTCGCGCGTGCCTCATTTTTACTACAATTACTATGTATTCCAGTACAGCACCAGTTTTGTGGCCGCCACCGCTCTGGCGGCGCTGATCCTTAAGGAAGGCGCCTCGTCCCGCGAACGCTACTTGAATTTTCTGAAAAGCGGAAACTCCAAATACGCGGTGGAAACCCTCAAGGATGCCGGCATTGACCTGACCTCCCCGGAGCCCGTTCAGCTTTCCCTACAATTAATGAACGAGTTACTTAACGAGGTGGAAGGGTTGATTTAGCCATAGCCTTAGTCCTACGGCTCGCAATTTACGTACCAGCCAATGCTTTAACTTATTTCTTTTTCGGCACATACAGACGGTACGCCCAGGGCTCCAGATCAAACCGGTGTTTGCCGTTGTAATCTACTTTTATGCCGGTAAAATATTCGATTAACGTCCCGTCGAGGAACTTTGACCGGACGTCCACTATGGTTCTACCCGGACTCAGATTCAGGATCACCACCACGCGCTGTCCGTCTTTTTCCCGGGCAAACGCAAACACCTGGTCATCCTTATCCGTGGGAATCTTGGTCATGGTGCCGGCGTAAAGGGCGGGATTGCCCTGGTACAGCGTAAACAGCCTGCGGTAAAACCGGCGGAAATTGTTTATTTTCCATTCAATGGGGTCTTTATCGAAGAATTTAAGCCGCTTATCCAGACCCGCTTCCTGTCCGTTATAAAGAAGGGGTTTACCCGGCAGCGTGGTCATCAGAACGGAAAAGGCCCGCACGCCGTCGTTCAGGCGCTCAAAAGCGGTGCCGTTCCAGGCGTTTTCGTCGTGATTGGTGATGAAACGCATTCGGAACGCGTTCTTGGGATAAATATTCTTTTCTTCTTCCAGCAGGTGGTCGATTTCTCGGGCACTCTGTTCTCCGGCAGCGATGGCGTTCATTGCGTAGTGCAGTTTCCAGGAGTAGGTCATGTCAAACGCACGGTGTAGTTCCGGTTTTTCCCCTTCCGCCAGCATAAAAACCGGTTTGATCTTATCCAGTTCTTTACGCGCCCTTTCCCAAAACGCCAGTGGTACCATTTCCGCCACATCGCAGCGGAAGCCATCCACATCCGTTTTTTCTACCCAGAATTTCATGGCCCCAATCATATAATCCCACAGTTCGGGTTGATCATAATCCAGGTCCACCACATCCGTCCAGTCCGGCGCCGGAGAAACCATCCGCCCCAGACTGTCCCGCTTGTACCATTCCGGATGCTGCTGCACCAGCGGATTGTCCCAGGCCGTATGGTTGGCCACCCAATCCAGAATCACGTACATTCCGTGCCGGTGGATTTGATCCACCAGGGATTTAAAATCCTCCATGGTACCAAACTCGGGATTGACCGCAAAATAATCTTTCACGGAATACGGACTGCCCAGCGTACCCTTGCGGTTTTTTTCCCCGATGGGATGTATGGGCATCAGCCAGATAATTCCCACCCCTAAATCCTTCAGCCCGGTCAGACGCTGCTCCACAGCCTTGAATGTGCCACTGAGACTAAACTGACGCACATTTAATTCATAAATGGTTTTGTTGACGCTCCATTCGGGGTGCGCCACACCGGGAATTGTCCGGACTTCTGTTTTTTGTTCGCCGCACGATTGTATGAATAGCAGTGACAGGAATAGCAAAGCGGTTAATTTTTTAATCTTTAATACCTTCACAACAAACTCCAATCCGGCTTAATGTTTGATGTTGTTTTATTGACTATCCTTGCAAACCATATTACTGATTTTCACCGTACCGCTCAAGCCTGATTTTGGCAGAATTTGCTTTTTATTAACATGCGGTCGGTGTAACTTGCTTGTGATTCATGCATCAAATTGGCAGTATTATTTTTTACCAGGAATTAAAATCAGCGGTAATGAGTTAATTAAACTGAAAAATTGAACGGATCAAAACAGGAGTTAAAAATGTCAGAACCCAAACACTATAAAGTCGTTATTGTCGGTTCCGGTCCTGCCGGACTGACCGCAGCCATTTACACAGGGCGCGCCGAACTGCAACCCCTGGTACTGGAAGGCAGCCAGCCCGGCGGTCAGCTTACCATCACTACCGAAGTGGAAAACTTCCCCGGCTTTCCGGAAGGCATCATGGGGCCGGAGTTAATGGAAAAGATGCGTGCTCAGGCCAACCGTTTTGGCGCGGAAACCAAATTTGAAACCGCTACCAAAGTGGATTTGACTCAGCGCCCGTTTGTCATCGAAGGCGAGGGCAACACCTATAC